>NZ_DBHKZK010000017.1:0-25671 GCF_057314735.1 Cardiobacterium sp. | reverse complement strand
CAGGGATATAAATTCCAAAAAACGTATGCCTTTGCCTGGTTTGGAAAGAGGTCTATTGTTGCCCTGATAGGTGAGCGCACCATAACGGGCATTGCCGCCACGGGTCATGCCACTCACAAATTTTTTATAGGACGTACCACCAAGCGTCAAATTATCGACATTCACCAGTCGCCCTGGCCGAATGCCTTCGACGACCAGCGGCAATTCGACCCCATTAAAGCTCAAAGTATCAAAACTGGGCGCGCTATTGGAGACCGAGCTGCCAAAGGAGCCCTGTTGGGCATTGTAAAAACTCAAATGGCGATAGACATTCTGCCCCGGTTGCGGATGGGGCGCAGGCAGATTCGGATTGGGCTTGGGGTCGGGCGTCAATTGGATATCGCCACCGCCGCCACAACCGGCAAGCAGCAGGGCCAATATCGCACCACCCATCATTTTGACTGGCATGGAAATCTCCGGGAAAGGACAGAATTGCGACGCGGGCATCATCGCCGCGCCTCCGTTTCCGCGGCAGAGCGCGGAAAATCAATGGCATTATTATCGGAACGGCAAGGGATTGGGTCAATATGGCGCAATGGGGTAACGCTGCTTGTGTCCACTTAACTGCCTCAATTTTCTGCCGCTTCCAGCGGATTACCCATCAGACAATTGACGGACAGTTTTTGGTCATTCGGCAAACCCAAAAAAACGGGGCATTGCCCCGTTTTTTTTATACGTCAAAATTCATGCCGCAAGAGCAGTTTGCTCAAATAGCTGTGTTCACCGCCCTGGGTGCGCCAGGAGCCTTTAATTTCGGTATAGGTATGCTTGCTGAAATAATAGCGGTAGCCGAGGTGATATTGCTGCCAGAATTTTTCTTTTTCATAGTCGATCATTTCCCAGCCTGCGCGGAATTTTTGTGAGCCCAGACTGTAATCGAGCGAGGTTGCGGCAAATTCGCCAAACCCGGCGTGGTGCTGGTAATCCAGCGCCCATTCGAGCGACTGTTTTTTGTCCTTGTTTTCAAGGAAGGTAAAGGCGACGGATGCACCCATGATTTCTTTGGTTTTGCCGCCCAGTTCGGTTTCGATGGCGGGAACGCTGGTGGTTTGATAACCAAGGGAAGCGTCAATACCGTTTTTGTTGTAACCAATGGTGGCGTCATAGGCATTGAAGGCGCGGTTTTTGCCGTTTTTAATCACTTCATGCGAGCCGTCGAGGATGCCGTCAATGGCGAATTTGAAGCCGCTGCCGCCGATATTGTCCAAATCGTAGCGGATAACTTTTCCGGGACGCGCCAAACCAATGGCGGCATCGTCAAAAACGGATTTGCCCATATAGCTTTTCCACGCGGTATTTTGCCGCCCCAGCGTCAATTTGCCGAAATCGCCTTTCAGACCGATATAGGCTTCGCGCAGACCATTCAGGCCGCTGCCGTCTTTCGTTTCTTTACTGGTGAGATGGAGATTGAAGAATGCCTGGGTATTGCCACCCAGTGCTTCTGTCGCTTTTATGCCAATACGCAAATGGTCATTCAGATAATCCACTTTGCCATCGTTTTTTTTGCCGCGATCAGTGATTTTGACGCCTTGCGACAGCGAGCCGTAAAGGGTCACGGTGGATTCGTTTTTGTCGCCAGCGGCAAGGGCGGTTTGACCTGCCCATGCGGCAAGGGCGACGAGGGCGATATGGCGTGATTGGCACATAAACAATAATTCCTCTTGTTTGGATTAAAAGCCGCGAGCTTAACGACATCATTGCGCGCCCGCAATGTTTTTTTGCGCCAATAAATGCAGCCATTTTCTTTGTCGCAATCGTGGTGCGAACGTCGGCGAAAATGGCAAATCTGGCAGTCATCTTCATTGCCGTTTTATATCGCTTTCGCTGCCGCCAGATTGGCGCAGCAGCCATGCGCATAAACGGCTACAATGCCGCGCATCAATTGACGTACAGCAAGGAGTTTTCATGGCAGCAGAAGGGGCGGGCGATCTCGTCCGCGTGGTTTCATTATTGGGTGCGGCGGTGGTCGCCGTGCCGCTGTTCAAGCGCCTCGGCCTCGGCTCGGTACTCGGCTATCTCGCCGCCGGTCTCGCCATTGGCCCGTTCGGGCTGCGGCTCGTCACCGATTCGCAGGCGATTATTCATATCGCCGAATTTGGCGTGGTGATGTTTTTGTTCGTCATCGGTCTGGAAATGAAGCCCTCGCATTTGTGGGGGCTGCGCCGCCAGATATTCGGCCTCGGCAGCCTGCAAGTGGTGGTCTGCGCCATCCTCCTCACCGCCGTCGGGATGCTTTACGGCTTCCCGTGGCAGGTGAGTTTTATCAGCGCGGCGGGCTTCGTCCTCACCTCGACCGCCATCGTCATGCAGGTGTTGAACGAGCGCGGCGACATCGCCGCCCCGCGCGGACAACGCATTGTCTCCATTCTCCTTTTTGAAGATTTGCTGATTGTGCCGCTGCTCGCCATCGTCGCCTTTCTCTCGCCGCTGGAGCCCGCCGGCGAAGCGGTACGGCCGCTGTGGCAATCCGCCGCCATTGCCTTCGGCGCACTCGCCGCGCTGGTCGTCGCCGGGCTGTTCGTGCTGAACCCGCTTTTCCGCATCCTTGCCGCCACCCGCGCGCGCGAAGTGATGACCGCCGCCGCGCTGTTCGTCGTCCTCGGCGCGGCGCTGCTGATGGAAGCGGGCGGGCTTTCCATGGCGATGGGCGCGTTCGTCGCGGGTGTTCTCCTCTCCGAATCCTCCTTCCGCCATCAGCTGGAAGCGGATATTGAGCCCTTCCGTGGCCTGCTGCTCGGTCTCTTTTTCCTCGGCGTCGGCATGTCGCTCGATTTGGCCGTGGTCGCGCGTAACTGGTGGCTGGTTCTCTCCGGCGTGGCCGCGCTGATGGCGACCAAAGCGGCGTGCATCTACGCCGTCGCGCGTCTCGCTAAAAGCAGCCATGCCGACGCGCTCGACCGCGCGGTGATTATGGCGCAGGGCGGCGAGTTTGCGTTCGTCCTGTTCTCCGGCGCATTGGGCAAAGGGGTGATTGATGAAACGGTCAACGCCAATATGACGGCGATTGTCGTGCTCTCTATGGTATTTACGCCGCTGATGATTATTCTGCATAACCGTTTTGCGAAAGCTGAAGAAATGGAAACGCGCGCAGCCGATACCATCGAAGAACAAAATCCGATTCTGATAATTGGCATGGGCAGATTCGGCCAGCACATTCAAAGAATGATACAAATGAGCGGATACGGAACCACCATCATTGATTTGGATCCGAAGGTGGTTCAGAACTTTACCCAATACGGCGTCAAAACCCATTTTGGTGATGCCTCACGCCATGAATTGCTCATTGTCGCCGGGATTGAAAAAGCCTGCATGGCTGTCGTCGCCATTGATAACCGCGAACAGGCATTGCAAATTGTCCGCTTTGCCCGCGAGATTAACCCGAACATTAAAATCGTCGCCCGCGCCTTTGACCGCCTCCATACCTTTGCCCTCTATCAGGCAGGGGCGGATGACATTGTCCGCGAAGTATTCGATGCCTCCGTCCGCTCCGGTAAAGGCGCCCTGAAACTGCTCGGCATAAAAAGCGATATTGCCGACAAGATTGCCCATTACTACTTCCATACCGACCGACATGAAATGGTCGAACAGGCGCGGGTGCATGACCCGGCGCTGGGGCCATTCCAAAACCAGCAAATGATCGAAATCTCGCAAGCCTATGACATCAGAATGGCGAACGACATCGCCGCCATCCTGCGCGGTGAAAATGTTGCCCCCGTCGGCAGCGACAACGACACCGACGACGCATAAACCGCACCACCCTCCACCACAAAAAACAAAAAAGGAACCCGTCATGAAGCACAAAACCCCTGCGGCGCTTGCCGCCTGGAACCTCTACCCGCTGACGCGCGACCCGGCAGTCATCGGCTTCCTCGTCAAACACGACGGCGACGACATCCTCGCGCAGGCGCGCGAACTCATCGCGCAAAGCTGGCAGGGGGCGCCCGACCCGGCGCTGGCCACCGCGCTGCAAGACCGCCTGATGGACTACCTCTGGGACAAAAACGACGACGAAAACGGCGAACAGGGCGCGCTGGAGCTGCTCGCAGCGCTGGAATCCCTCTGCCGCGACCTGCTTGGCGGCGGCAGCCGCGCGCTCAAGGCGGCGGAAAACGCGCTCGATTACCGCCTGAACTATCTGGCGGAGACGGGCGCAGACGCGGCCGCCATCGCCGCCCTGCAACGCCAGTTGACGGAACAGCGCGCCGCCCTTGGCAAAGCCCCCGCCGCCCCGCTCGGCAGCGACCAGGAAGCACTGCTGGCGGCATTGGGCGCGCGCGCAAATTGAAACCAAAAAACCCCGCCGAGGCGGGGTTTTTTCTGGCTCACAAATGCCGCAGCAGCTTCTCCTCCTCGGCGCTGGGGGCAAAGGCACGGCCTTCGTAAAAATCCAAAATGGCGGCGATGACCGCGTCGGCGTCATCGACCAGCGTCATCAGCCGCATATCCTCGGCCTTGATGAGGCCGCCGGTGACCATCGTCTCTTCCATCCACGCCAGCAGGCCGCGCCAGAAATCGCTGCCGACGAGAATCACCGGAATCTTGCGGCTCTTGCCGGTCTGAATCAGTACGAGAATTTCCGCCAGCTCGTCCAGCGTGCCGAAGCCGCCGGGCATGACGACGTAGGCATTGGCGTATTTGACGAACATCACCTTGCGCGAGAAAAAGTGGCGGAATTCCAGCGAAATATCCTGAAACTCGTTCGATGACTGCTCATGCGGCAACTGGATATTCAGCCCGACCGACAGCCCCTTGGCGCCCTCATACGCGCCCTTGTTTGCCGCCTCCATCACGCCGGGGCCGCCGCCGGAAACCACGGAAAAGCCCGCGTCCGACAGGCGTTTGGCAATTTCCTGCGCTTGCCGGTACACCGGATGCTCCGCGTGAATCCGCGCCGAGCCAAAAATGCTCACCGACGGCGCAATCACCGCCAGCTTCTCAAACCCCTCGACAAATTCCGACATGATGCGGAACACCCGCCATGCCTCACCCTGCATACCGTGCGCACCATTGTCCGGGTGCAACTCCTTCGGCGGACGCCGTTTGCCCATTAAACACTCCTTAAAAAATTGACAAGCACCCGGGGCGCCCAAACAATAGCGCGCCTGCGGGAAAGCGCGCCATTCTGCCGCAAAGCCCCGCCCACCACAAACGGAACCCCCATGCACCAGCCCGACCCGAACCACCTCGTCGTCCTCGTGGACGGCTCGTCCTACCTCTTCCGCGCCTTTCACGGCCTGCCGCCGCTCACCAACCGCGACGGTCACCCGACTGGCGCGCTGCACGGCGTCATCAAAATGCTCGCCAAACTCTACGACGACCACCAGCCCGCCTACTTCGGCGTCGTCTTCGACGCGTCGGGCAAAACCTTCCGCCACGAACTCTACCCCGCCTACAAGGCGCACCGCCCGCCGATGCCAGACGACCTGCGCGTACAAATCGAACCGCTGCACCGCCTCATCGAAGCGCTTGGCTTCCCGCTCATCATCGAGCCGGGGGTGGAAGCAGACGACGTCATCGGCACGCTGGCGATGCAGGCGCTGGCCGAACACTATCAAGTCGTCATCTCCAGTGGCGACAAAGACATGGCGCAACTGCTCACCCACGCCGACATCACCCTGCTCGACACCATGAAAAACGCCGTCACCACCACCGCCAATATCGCCGACCGCTTCAAAGTGGACGCGCTGCGCGCCGACCAGGTGATTGACTTCCTCGCGCTGGTCGGCGACACCTCGGACAACATCCCCGGCGTGCCGAAAGTCGGGCCGAAAACCGCCGCCAAATGGCTGGCCGAATACCAAAACATCGACAACATCATCGACAACGCCACCAAAATCCCCGGCAAAATCGGCGAAAACCTGCGCGCCGGGCTGGACACCCTGCGCCTCTCGCAGCAGCTCGCCACCATCAACACCGCGCTTGAGCTCAACACCCGCATCGCCGACCTCGCGCTGCAACCGCGCCAGCCGGACAAACTCGCCGCCCTCTGCGACACCTACGAACTCGCCAGCATCAAAGCCCAATACCTGAAAAACAGCGCGCCACCGCCGCCCGCCGCCCCCGTCGCCACCCACTACCGCGCCATTACCACCCTGGACGAACTCGACGCGCTCATCAACCGCCTGCAAACCAGCGACGGCTACGCCATCGACAGCGAAACCGACAGCCTCGACTATATGCGCGCCAACCTCGTCGGCATCAGCCTCGCCCCCGCCCCCGGCGAAGCCTACTACCTGCCGCTGGCGCACCAGTTGAGCGCCAACCTGCCTTATGACGAAGCACTCGCCCGCTTGAAACCCCTGCTCGAAGCGGACGCCCCGCCGAAAAGCGGCCAGCACCACAAATACGACCGCCACATCTTTGCCCGCGCGGGCATCGAACTGCGCGGCGTCAAAGACGACACCATGCTGATGAGCTACATCACCGACAGCACCGCCACCCGCCACAACCTTGACGACCTTGCCGACTACTACTTGAACCACAAAACCACCACCTTTGAAGACATCGCGGGCAAAGGCGCCAAACAACTCACCTTCGACCAAATCCCGCTGGAAACCGCCACCGCCTACGCCTGCGAAGACGCCGACATCACCCTGCGCCTGAAAAACCACCTCGCGCCCAAACTCGCCGCCGCACCGCGCCTCGACGCCCTCTACCGCGACCTCGAAATGCCGCTGGCCGAACTCCTCTACAAAATCGAAGCGACCGGGGTGCGCATCGACCCGGCGGCGCTCGCCGCACAAAGCGCCGAAATCAGCGCACAACTTGCCGCCCTCGAACAGGCAGCGCACGCACTCGCCGGTGCGCCGTTCAACCTCGGCTCGCCCAAACAACTCCAGGAAATCCTCTACGACCAGCTTGGCCTGCCCGTGCTGCGCAAAACGCCGAAAGGCCAGCCCAGCACCAACGAAGAAGTGCTGGCCGAACTCGCCGAAACGCACGGTGCCGAACTGCCGCGCCTCATCCTCGAACACCGCAGCCTCGCCAAACTCAAAACCACCTACACCGACCGCCTGCCCGAACTCATCAACCCGCAGACCGAGCGCATCCACACCAGCTACCACCAGGCCGTCACCAGCACCGGCCGCCTCTCATCGAGCGACCCCAACCTGCAAAACATCCCGGTGCGCAGCGACGAAGGCCGCCGCATCCGCCGCGCCTTCATCGCAGAAGACGGCTGGCAAATCCTCGCCGCCGACTACTCACAAATCGAGCTGCGCATCATGGCGCACCTCTCCGCCGACCCCGGCCTGCTCGCCGCCTTCGCCAGAGGCGACGACATCCACCGCGCGACCGCCGCCGAAATCTTCGGCGTCGCGCCAGACGCCGTCAGCCGCGAACAGCGCCGCGATGCCAAAGCCATCAACTTCGGCCTCATCTACGGCATGAGCGCCTTCGGCCTCGCGCGCCAACTGAACATCCCGCGCGGCCAGGCCGCCGCCTACATCGACACCTACTTCGCGCGCTACCCGAAAGTGCGCGACTACATGGAAACGACGCGCGCGACGGCGAGCAAACAGGGCTACGTCGAAACCCTGCTCGGCCGCCGCTTGTACCTCCCGGACATCAACAGCAAAAACCCGCAGCGGCGGCAGGCCAGCGAACGCCTTGCCATCAACGCGCCGATGCAGGGCAGCGCCGCCGACATCATCAAACGCGCCATGCTCGCCATCGACCGCGAACTGGGCAACCGCGCCGACCTGCGCCTCATCATGCAAGTACACGACGAACTCGTCTTTGAAATCCGCCCGGAAGCCGCCGCCGACCTGACGCCGCGCATCGTCGCGCTGATGGAGCAGGCGATGACCCTCGCCGTACCGCTGATAGTGGACACCGGCATCGGCGCCAACTGGGACGAAGCGCATTAGCGGCTGTTTGTGATTGCTCATAACACGATGATGTTATTCGTAGGGTGGGGCTTGCCCCACCGCCGCAAAACCATCGCCATGCCCCGGACGGTGCGCCAAGGCGCACCCTATGGTGAATTTCGTGCGTAGGGTGTGTGGCGGCGTAGCCGACACGCACGCGTTCTCTTTTTTTCTCCGCCTGCGTGCCTACGGTACACCCTACAAGTGCAGGTCGGGCATAGATGACCGCCCCTGCACGCTATCCGTAGGGTGGGGCTTGCCCCACCGTCGCGAAACCGTCGCCATGCCCCGGACGGTGCGCCGAGGCGCACCCTATGATGAATTTCGTGCGTAGGGTGTGTGGCGGCGTAGCCGACACGCACGCGGGCATTGGGCAGCGGCAAGCAGATGCACGGTGACGCGCTTGATACACCCGCGCAAAACCCCTCGCTATCAAATACTATTTCATCTCATTGCCACCAAACCCATGCGGACAACTGCCGCCGGGAAAGCCGCCACCGGGCGGACGCGGGCGATTGCTCCGCCAAAAGCCGCGCCGTTGTGCTACATTCGCCGCCGCACATTTACTTGAACGAGGCAATCACATGAACTGGTACCAACTGATACGCGAAGACTTTTCCGTGGTGTTTGAGCGCGACCCGGCGACGCGCAGCCGCATCGCGGTGCTAACCCTGCACACCGGCTTCTGGGCGGTGGCGTTTTACCGGATGCAGCACGCGCTGTGGAATCTCGGCCTGCGCTGGCTGCCGCGCTGGCTGTCGCTGGTGTCGCGCTGGATGACCGGGGTGGAAATCCACCCGGCGGTGGTCGCGGGCAGGCGGCTGTTCATCGACCACGGCATGGGCGTCGTCATCGGCGAGACCGCCATCCTCGGCGACGATGTCAGCATTTACCAGGGCGTGACCCTCGGCGGCACCACCTGGAGCGAAGGGCGGCGGCACCCGTCGGTCGGATCGAACGTCATCCTCGGCGCCGGGGCGAAAATCCTCGGCACGGTACACGTCGGCAACCATGCCCGCGTCGGCAGCAACGCGGTAGTGGTGAAAGAAGTCGAGCCCTACACCACCGTGGTCGGCGTCCCTGCGCGCGCGGTGCGGCTGCGCCACGAAGAAGGCGAGCAGTATTCCGCCTATGGCCTCAGCCACGAAGTCATCCCCGACCCCATCATCACCATGCTGGAGCAGCTCAGCGCGCGCGTCGCCAAACTGGAAGCGGAAAACGCCGTGCTGAGACAGCGCCATGACTGACTGGGCGTACTTCGACTACGCCGCCACCGCCCCTTGCGAGCCGCAAGTGACGGCACAACTGGCAGCCGACCTCACCGCGCCGTGGGCGTTTGCCAACGCGGGCGCGACCTACCAGCCCGCGCTTGCCAGCCGCCGCCGCCTCGAAGACGCCCGCGCCCAACTGGCGGCGGTCATCGGGGCGGATGCGCGCGAAATCGTCTTCACCAGCGGCGCGACCGAGGCGGACAACCTTGCCCTCAAAGGCGCGCTCGGCTACCACGGCGTCAAACAGCCGCACCTCGTCACCGTGCAGACTGAACACAAGGCGGTGCTTGACCCCGCCGGGGCGCTGGCAAAAGCGGGGGCGAAAATCACCATGCTGCCGGTCGGCCGCGACGGCCTGCTGGATTTGGACGCGCTCGACGAAGCGCTCGCCACCGCGCCGACGCTGGTGAGCGTGATGGCGGTCAATAACGAAACCGGCGTGGTGCAACCCATCGCCAACATCGCCGCGCGGGTACATCGCGCCGGGGCGCGGCTGCACGTCGATGCCGCACAAGCCTTGGGCAAACTGGCGCTGGACGTGCGCGGCTGGGACGTCGATATGCTGAGCCTCTCCGGCCACAAAATCGGCGCCCCGGTCGGCATCGGCGCGCTTTACGTGCGACGGCTGCCGAAAATGCGCCTGCAAGCCCAACAACACGGCGGCGGACAAGAACGCGGCCGCCGCTCCGGCACCTCGCCCGTCGCCCTCATCCGCGCCTTTGCCCTCGCCGCCGACATCGCCGAACGCGCACGCGAGGCGCGCTGGCAAAGCGTGGCGGCATTGCGCGCGACGCTGCTGGCCGGGCTACCTGCGACGATGCACACCAACGTGCCAGCGGAAACCCCGCAAGTGCCGCACATCGTGAGCATTCACACCGGACGCCCCGCGGCCGACGTCTTGCGCGCGGCAGATGCCGCCAGACTGGCGCTGGCGGCAGGCTCGGCGTGCAGCGCCTCCGACGAAGGCTCGCACGTCCTGCGCGCGATGGGCTTGAGTGATGCGGCGGTGCAAAGCGTGCGCGTCAGCCTGTCGCATCGCACAACGGCGGCGGAAATCGACCGCCTTGCCGCCTTTTTGCGCGACAGCGCGGGCGATTAAGCACGCGGCCACAACCGGAAAAACCATGCCCACCTACACCGTCAGCCAATTAAACGCCCACGTCCGCGCCCAGCTCGAAAGCGACTACCGCGACCTCTGGGTTGAAGGTGAAATCAGCAACCTGAGCCGACCCGCCTCCGGCCACCACTACTTCACCCTCAAGGACGACGCGGCGCAAGTCGCCTGCGCGCTGTTCAAGGGCAGCACCTACGGCCTGAAACTGCCCGCGCGCGACCTTGCCAACGGCCTCGCCGTGCGCGTGCATGGCCGCGCCACCCTCTACGAACCGCGCGGCAGCTACCAGCTCATCCTCGACCAGATAGAGGCGGCGGGTATCGGCGCGCTCGAAGCCGAACTCAAACGCCGCCGCGAGCTGCTCGCCGCCGAAGGCTGTTTCGATGCGGCGCGCAAGCGCCCCATCCCGCCCGACCCGCGCCGCATCGGCATCATCACCAGCGCCAGCGGCGCCGCCATCCATGACGCGCTCACCACCCTGCGCCGCCGCAACCCGCTCGTCGGCGTCATCCTCTACCCCTCGCTGGTGCAGGGCGAACACGCCCCGGCGCAGCTCATCAGCCAAATCCAAGCCGCCAACCGCCGCGCCGAATGCGACACGCTGCTGCTCATCCGCGGCGGCGGCAGCCTCGAAGACCTGTGGGCGTACAACGACCCCGCGCTCATCCGCGCCATCGCCGCGAGCCGTATCCCGGTCATCAGCGGCGTCGGCCACGAGACTGACGTCACCCTTGCGGATTTGGCCGCCGACCTGCGCGCGCCGACGCCGACTGCCGCCGCCGCGCACAGTTGCCCCGACCTTGCCGGACGGGCGCAAACCCTCGCCCATCTCGCCGACCGCCTGCGGCAGGCGGCACGCCGCCAACAACAACAGCGGCAACAACATCTGCACCACCTCGCCCACCGCCTGCACCAACAAAGCCCGCAACGGCAAATCCGCACCGCGCAACAGCGCGCCGACCAGCTCGGCGAACGCCTGCACGCCATCGCCCACCGCCGCTGCCAGGGCGAACAGGCGCGGTTGCGCGTCCTGACGCAGCGCCTGTACCAACAAAACCCGCAGCGGCACATCCAGCGCGCGCAACAGCACACCGGCCAGCTCGGCGAACGCCTGCACGCCGCCACCCGCCGCCGCTGCGAGAGCGAACAGGCACGATTGCACGCCCTGATGCAGCAATTGCACCAGTTAAGCCCGCTCAACATCCTGCAACGCGGCTACGCGCTCGCCAGCAACGCCGACGGCAAAACCCTCACGCGCAGCGACGCCGTCCAGCCGGGCGAAAAAATCAGCGTCCGCCTCGCCGTCGGTCGCCTGCACTGCACCGTCAACCGCCGCAGCAAAACCTGATTGCCGTAAGGCGCGTTTGCCATGCCACAAGAGATGTTTGCCATAAATGACCGACCTGCGACAGCGCGTTCGTAGGGTGTGTGGCGGCGCAGCCGACACGCACGCGGTGAAAACAGGGAACACGTGCGTGCCTGCGGCACACACCCTACAAAGACAGCGATGCAAATCGGGCTTTTATGCCCAACGTTTTTTGATGTCAGCCATAAATGGTCAACCTGCGACAGCGCGTTCGTAGGGTGTGTGGCGGCGCAGCCGACACGCACGCGGGATTTTTTGCACCAGCGTAGAAAACCGCGTCGCAACAGCATTCAAAACGACGTATAGCCATCCACCCCGTCAATCACTGACCCGCAGCACCTCGCACAACGCCCGCAGCGCGGCCGACACCTGCCGGTTCGGATAATACAAAAAGAAACCGTCGTAGCGCGGCAGCCAGTCCTCCAGCAGCGGCCGCAGCCGCCCGTCGGCGAGGTAATCGCGGCAAAACACATCGAGCGCATAGGCCAGCCCCAGCCCGCGCGCCGCCGCATCCAGCATCAATTCCGGGTCGTCCAGCACCAGCGCGGACGGCACGCCGAGGTCAAACGCCTGCCCGTCGCGCACAAACTCCCAGCGGTACAGCCTGCCGCCGCCCAACTGACGAAACCCGATACAGCGATGCGCCGCCAAATCCTGCGGCGACTGCGGCGCCGGATAACGCGCCACATAATCCGGCGCGGCGACAATCACCGCCTGCACCGGCGGGGTGATGCGCACCGCGACCATATCGCGCGCGACGCTGCCGCCGAGCCGCACCCCAGCATCAAAACCGGCGCTGACAATATCAACAAAGCCGTTATCGGCGGCGATGTCGAGCTGCACCTCCGGGCAGCGTTCCATGAAGGCGCGCAACTGCGGCAACAGCACGCAGGAAGCGATACCACGCGGCACGGAGAGGCGTACCCGTCCCGCCGGATGTGCGCGGAAATCATTGACCGCCTCATCCGCCGCCTCCAGCGTCGAAAGCGCCGGCGCAATCCGCGCGAGCAGCGCTTGCCCCGCCTCAGTCAGCGCCACACTGCGCGTCGTGCGGTGGAAAAGGCGCACACCGAGCCGCGCTTCCAGCGCGCGCAGCCCGTGCGATACCGTGGACGGCCGCAAATCGAGGCGCGCCGCCGCCGCACGCAAACTGCCTTCCTCGGCAATCGCCACAAAAATCGCAAAATCCGCAAAATCACCTGCTCGCATTGATGGCTCTCCGGCAACAAGGCATACAACAAAACGGGGCTTATGCTAGGGGCTGTTTACAATTCGTTTTAAACGCCGCCGCTACGCGATTTTTCACACCCCCTCCCCGGGTTCCCTTGAAAAAGGCATTCGCCTTTTTCAAAGGGAGCCCCGACCCTCCCCCGCTTTGCAGGGGAGGGAGATTCAAATTGTAAACACGCCCTAGCTTTGCCGCTAAGCGCCATAACCCGCAAGCGCCGCGCCGAGCGCCTCTATCGCCACCCGCACCCGCGCTGGTTGCTCGCGGTTGAGCGTAACCAGGTATATCGGGCGGGGGGCGAGGTGCCAGTCGGGCAGAAGCTGCACCAGTTTGCCCTGCGCGAATTCTTGCCCGAATTCGGCGCGGGAGCGCACGCCGATGCCGAAGTGGTTGAGCAACAGTTCTTTGGAAAGCAGGCTGTTGTTGCAGAGCAGGCGCAGTTTGGGGGTGAGGCGGATGTCGCCGTGTTCGGCGTGGCGGAACAGGTAATCCGGCGGCTGGTAGTCCAGCCATTGGTGCGCGTATAAATCCTGCGGCGTGGTAATTGGCGGCTTGTCGGCAAGGTAGGCGGGCGTGGCGCAAAGCACCATTTCCGCGTCGAACAGTTTGCGCGCAATGAGCTGCGGGTCGTTCAGCGCGTGCATGCCGCCGCGAATGGCAATGTCGATGCGCTGCTGGTAGAGGTTGCTGAAGCTGTCATCGACGTACCATTCGATATTGAGCTCCGGGTATTGCGCGAGCAGGGTTTTCAGGCTGTCGGCGAGCGGGATGCCGCAGACGGAGGAAAAGGTGGCGATGCGCAGCGTGCCTTCGATGTCTTGCTTTTGCTGTTCCAACACCTGATGCGCGCGTTCCGCCCCGGACAACATTTGCAAACACGCCTGATAGAAAGCCTCGCCGGCATTGGTGGCGGCAAGGCGGCGGGTGGTGCGGTTTAGCAGTTTGATTTTGTGCTGTTGTTCAAGTTTGCTGATGGCAAGGCTGACGGTGGAGGTGGTTAATCCCAGCTGTTTTGCCGCCTGCTGCATCGATTGTTGCTTGATGACTTCGGCGAAAATCGCCATGGCGCGGAAATCGTGCATTGTTTGAGATGTTCAAATAGTGTTTTGCCGATTGTCCGGTTTTTCCGGGGGAAACGCCAGTCTACAATGCGCGCCGTTGTCGCAAGCAAGGAATCAAGATGGAAAAAACCTTACCGCCAGCGCTGCAAAATCATCGCGGTTTTGCCCGCTCCTTCCAGCCCGGCAAGCTGACCCTCGGCCTGATTGCGCCGTTTATGGGCTATGCCGATTCGCCCTTCCCCGACATGACTGACTTCAGCGCGTTGGTCAAGCAAGCCGATAACAGCGGCCTCGGCGCGCTGTGGGTGCGTGACGTGCCGTTTTATGACCCGAATTTCGGCGACGTCGGTCAAATCTATGACATCACCGCCACCCTCGGCTATTTGAGCGCCATCACGGCAAACATCACCCTCGGCTCGGCAGGTTACGTCTCGCCGTTGCGCGAGCCGATTTTGACGGCGAAAGAGGCTGCGTCCATCGACCAATTAAGCGGTGGGCGTTTTGTCCTGGGGATTGCCGGTGGCGACCGTCCCAGCGAGTACGCGGCGTTTAACAAAGACTTAGACAACCGCGCCGCGCGTTTTCAGGAAAACTGGCAAACCATCCGCCGCCTGAGCGAGCAGGCCTTCCCGCAATTTACGACCGAACACGGCGGTCGCTTCCTCGGCAATCTCGACCTCGTCCCCAAACCGGTACAGAACCGCCTGCCGATGCTGACAGTCGGCCGTGCGCGCCAGGATTTACGTTGGATTGCCAACGAATCTGACGGCTGGCTGTGGTATTCCGCCGACCTGCCGCATCTGCGCGCGCTGCTGGCGGAGCTGGAACGCCTGAACGAAACGGGCATCTGGCGCCCCTTCGGCACCTGCAATTTCGTCGAACTGCTGGAAGACGCCAACGCGCCGCTGCAAGTGTTCAACAGCATTTACCTGCGTGGCGGCAGCAAGGCGCTTGCCGATTTCTACT
This sequence comes from Cardiobacterium sp., assembly GCF_057314735.1. Lineage (NCBI taxonomy): Bacteria > Pseudomonadati > Pseudomonadota > Gammaproteobacteria > Cardiobacteriales > Cardiobacteriaceae > Cardiobacterium > Cardiobacterium sp. The sequence continues at coordinate 10,758 of NZ_DBHKZK010000017.1, read as the reverse complement.
CGCAGCAGGCGGAGGAGGGCGTGGCGCACATCATCGCCAACCTCAAACCGACCCGCCGCCCGTCGCTGGAGACGATGCAAGACTTCCTCGAAAACATCGTGCCGCATTTTCAAGCTAACTAAGGAGCAACCATGCCACAAAAAATCCTCATCCTCGGCGCTGCCGGGTAGATTTCCCGCAAACTCAGCGCCGCGCTATTGGCGCAGACCGAGGCGCAACTCGTCCTCTACGGCCGCGATTTACACAGCCTGCTTGGCGAAGTCGCAAGCGACCGCGTCGTCATGAAAGAAGGCAGTTTACAAGACCGCGCCAGCCTTACGGCGGCGATGCAGGGCGTTGATGTCGTCTATCTGAACGCGATGGAGCACGCCACCGACACGCAGGCGGTGGTAGATGCCATGCAGCAGGCGGGCGTGCAGCGCTTTATCGGCGCGAGCATGGCAGGCATCGAAAACGAAGTGCCGCAAGGCTTGCGCGACTGGACCAAAGCCAACCTGCCGGCGAGCTATATCGACGGCGAACACCAATCCGCCGCCATCATCAAAGCCTCGCCGCTCGATTACACCCTGCTGCGCCTGACCTAGCTTTACGACGACGCCACCCAAGGCAAAAACTACGAACTCGTCCCCAGCGGCGAACCCTTTGCCGATGCCGAAGTCTCACGCGAGGCGGTGGTGCAGGCGATTATCGAAATTCTCACCGCCATGCCGCCGGAAAAATCCAGCCGCACCACCTTTGGCGTTGGCCAACCCGGCACGCATTACGACAAGCCTTCTTTTTATTGAGCGACCGCGAGTCAGGCGCGGGATTGTTCAGAACACTATCTTTACGCAAAAAGCGGCGTAGCATGCGCCGCTCATTCTTTTTTAGGCAATGGAGGGAAGATGAAAATTCTGATTTTTGGCGCGAGCGGCATGGTTGGCCAAGGCGTTTTGCGCGAATGTTTGCAGGCGGCGGATGTAACGGCGATTACCGCGCTTGTGCGCGCGCCGCTGCCGCAACAGCACGACAAATTGCAGCAGCGTATCGTCGCCGATTTGCCGCAGGCAGATTTGTCCGATTTGCGCGATTTTGATGCCTGCTTCTATTGTCTGGGCGCGAGCAGTTCCGGCAAAAGCGAGGCGCAATACCGCGCGCTGATGCAGGCTTTGCCGCTATCGGTTGCAGAAAAATTGCGCGACGGCAATCCGCAGCTGACCTTTGTTTTTGTTACCGGCGGCGGCGCGGATGCGACAAGCAAAACGATATGGGCGCTGGTGCTGGGCGAGAGCGAGCAGCGCTTGCAGTTGCTTGGCCTGCACCGTGTCTTTTCCTTCCGCCCTATGTTGATTCAGGCGTATAGGACAAAAAAGGAGCCAAGAATCGCTGTAAGCCTTATGCTGCAAGGCTTTAAGCGGGGTCAAAGGCTTTGAACACAAAAAATGCTTTTTCTGCGGCTCAAAGCAGATCAAAAAAGATGGCTGGCAAAATGGCAAGCAACGATATAAATGCAAGGCTTGCGGCAAACGTTTTGGCGGCGGCAAGCGCCTTCAAAACGACGAGCTTTGGGCAGCTTATAGCGCAGGCAAACAAACGGCCGCGCAGCTTGCCAAGCAGTATGGATGCAGCAGCAAAACCATCTATCGCCGCCTTCGCAGTGTGCAAATCAGGGAGCGCTACCCGCTGCCCGAAAAAGCCAACATCATCATGGATACCACATACTTCGGGCGCAGTTTCGGCGTGATGGTGCTGATGGACAGCATCAGCCAACAGGCTCTGTCCGTCGATGAAGTCAAATACGAAACCAACGCCCTGTATGGCGCGGCGCTGAACGAGCTTCGGGAAAAAGCCTTGAGAAACAAAGCATTGCCTGCGACGGGCGAAAGGGATTACTACAGATGTTTCCCGAGATTCACGCGCAGCTATGCCAGTTTCACCAGGTCAAAACCGTCAGCCGTTATCTGACACGTAACCCGAAAACGGCGGCAGGCAAGGCGCTGTGGCGACTGACGCTCACCCTGAAGGACAGCGGCAAGACAGCGTTTCAAGACGCGCTGCAGGCATGGTTTGAGCAGCATGAGGGCTTGCTCAACGAACGAACGGTCAACGAGGAAACCGGCAAGTTCGCACTACACGCACAAGACGCTGAGAAGCGCGTATTTGAGCCTGAAACGGAACTTGGACTACCTGTTTACCTTTGAAGCGTATCCCGTTTTGGGCATGTGCAACACCACCAATTTGCTGGATGGGCGCTTTGCCGACTTAAAGCGCAAATTGGGGTGTCATCACGGGATGAAAAGAGAGAATAAAATCAAGTTTATAAAGGATTATTTCGCCATGCCTGACGATGGATAGCTCCTTTTTTGTCCTATACGCCCGTTATGACAAACTCAAGCGAAATTATCTCAGTACGGTTCTTTTGGGGGGCATCATGGTCTGGCTGCCGCTATGAGTGAATTGTAAACAGCCCCTAGCGCATCGCGCCGCCTAAGATGTGCTTAAACCCCTCACGGAGCCAAACATGAAAACCCTCGTCAATCTCTTTCACCCACATCTCGACAAATCCACCGTGCACCGCAGTTGGGCGCAGCGCCTCGCGCAAGAAGCGGACATCACCCTGCGCGACCTCTACGCCCTCTACCCGGACGGCAAAATCGACGTCGCCGCCGAACAGGCCGCGCTGCTCGCGCACGACCGCCTCGTCTTCGCGCATCCCTTCTACTGGTACAGCACGCCGCCCTTGATGAAACAATGGCTGGACGACGTCCTCACCTACGGCTGGGCGTATGGCGCGGGCGGCAACGCGCTTGCCGGCAAAGAATGGCTGTCGCTTATCTCCACCGGCGGCCCGGCGGACTCCTACCAGGCGGGCGGCTACAACCGCTTCTCGATGAGCGAGTTCCTGAAACCGCTGCAACAAACCGCGCACCTGCTGCAAACCACCTTCCTGCCGCCGTTCATCTTCCACGGTGCGGTACAGGCAACGCCGGACGCGGTCGCGCAATCGGCGGATGCCATGCTGGCACACGTCCGCGACCCGCTGCTCGATCCGCAAAAACGCCTCGCTGCGCTGCTGGGCGAGATGGATGCGGAAGGGGTTACGCTGTAAACAGTTCGCCCCAATATAGCCATCCACCGAAAGTTTCAGACAAGGCGCGCCGCTGAAGACAGTACGCGGTTGTACGGCGAAGCGGCGCAACACAGTATGAGGCTTTCGGTGGATGGCTATAAAAAGCGGTGCTTTCAGGCACCGCTTTTGGTTACCTCGCGCAGCGTCTGCAACACCGCCGCCGCATGTCCGGCGACCTTCACCTTGCGCCACTGCCGCACCACTTCGCCCTGCGGGTTGAGGAGAAAGGTGCTGCGCTCGATGCCCAGATACGTCTTGCCGTAGTTGTGTTTTTCCTTGATGACATCAAAGGCGCGGCAGAGGATTTCCTCCGGGTCGCTGACCAGCTCGAAGGGGAATTGCTGTTTGGCGCGGAATTTCTCGTGCGAGGCGAGGCTGTCGCGCGAGACGCCGACAATCTGCGCACCGAGCGCGGTGAAATGGGTGTGCAGCGCGGCAAAATCCTGTCCTTCCGTGGTGCAGCCGGGGGTGGCGTCTTTCGGGTAAAAATAAAGCACCGTCCATTGCCCGCGCAAACGGTCGGCGGAAAAGGGCGCGGCAGCGGTGCTCATCAGGCTGAAATCTTGCGGCAAATTCATGTTTATCAACTCCGTAGTCATCGGGCGGGCGCTTGATTTTAGCATCCTGAAGCGCATAACATTGCCGCTTCATTTTTACCCGGAAATCGTATGTTTAGAGGTTCTATCGTCGCCTTGGTGACGCCGATGCACGACGACGGCGCAGTCGATTGGAACGCCCTCGCCGCCCTGATTGAATGGCATTGCACGAGCGGCACCGATGCCATCGTCGCCGTCGGCACCACCGGCGAATCCGCCACCCTAAGCCCCGCCGAACACAAGGCCGTCATCCGCTTCACCGTGGACAAAGTCGCCGGACGCGTGCCGGTGATTGCCGGTACCGGCGGGAATTCCACCAGCGAGGCGATAGACCTCTCGCTGGCCGCTTACGATGCCGGCTGCGCCGCCACCCTGCAAGTCGTCCCCTACTACAACAAACCGCCACAACGCGGCCTCTACGCCCACTTCAAGGCCGTCGCCGACGCCGTGCCGATGCCGCATCTGCTCTACAACGTCCCCGGCCGCACCTCATGCGACCTGCTGCCCGACACCGTCGCCGCGCTGGCCGAAATCCCGAACATCGTCGGCATCAAAGAAGCGAGCAACATGGCGCGGATGGTCGAACTGCGCGCCGTCTGCCCGGCAGGCTTTGCCATCCTCTGCGGCGAAGACGGTCTCTCTGCCGAAGCGCTATGCAACGGCACCGTCGATGGCGTCATCTCCGTCACCGCCAACCTCGCGCCGGACATCATGCACGACATGGCCACCGCCGGCCTTGCGGGCGAACACAACCGCTGCCACGCGCTCAACGACCGCCTCGCGCCGCTGCACGAAGCGATGTTCTACGAATGCAACCCGCTGCCGGTCAAATGGGCGCTCTACCGCCTCGGCAAAATTGACGTGGGCATCCGCCTGCCGCTGGTGCCGCTCGCGCCCGACGTACAAACCCGCGTCGAAGCCGCGCTGCGCCACGCCCAACTCCTCTAAACCCTCGCGAACCCCATGAAAACACACATCCTGCCCCTCCTCGGCGCCGCCCTGCTCATGACCGCCTGCAGCAACACCAGCCTGCGCGACGCCATCCCCGACCGCCGCCCCGATTACCGGCAAAGCAACGTCAGCCGCCAACTGGAAGTCCCGCCTGACCTGAGCGGCGGCACCCTCGACGACCAGCTCACCGTGCCGGACATGAACCCGGCCAGCGTCGCCAGCTACCGCGCCTACAGCCAGGACAACGCCATCCGCGACAAACGCGGCTTCATCGAAGTGCTGCCGCAACTCTACGGCGTACAAGTCATCGAACAACCCGGCACCCTGCCTTACATCCTCGTCTCCGCCGACACCTCGACCACCTGGAGCGCCGTCAAAAAATACTGGGAAAACAACGGCATTCGCCTGCGTACCCAGGAGCCCGCCATTGGCCTGATGGAAACCGACTGGCTGGAAAACCAGTCCGACCTGCCGCGCACCGGCTTCAGCGGCCTGCTCGACAACCTCATCAAACTCACCCACGACAGCGGTACCCGCGACCGCTACCGCGTCCGCTTCTCACGCGAAGGCGACAAAACCGGCGTCAGCATCGTTTACAGCCAGGCCGAAGAAAAAGCCGTGCGTGATCTCAACAGCAAAGACCCGCAAGGCTTCCGCTGGAGCCAGACCGACAACGACAACCCCGAACTCCAGCTCGAAATGACGCGGCGCATCGCGCTCTTTGTCTCCGCCGAACTGCGCCGCCAGCACGAAGTCAGCCAGCAGCACGCGGGTGAAGGCGACCTCACCGGCGGCGCGGTCAACGGCGTACGCGCCCAACTCACCACGGCGGGCGGCCGCCCGGCGCTCACCATCCAGGGCAACTACGGCCAGGCATGGCGCGTACTCGGCATCGGCCTCGACAAGGCGAGCTTCTCCCTCGAAAAACAGGACTACAAAAGCGGCACCTACCAGGTGCAATACCTGCCGCAGAGCGCCGAAAAAGTCCAAAAAACCGGCTTCTGGTCGCGCCTGTGGGGCAACAAAAAACCCCAAAACACGGACAACGCACCGCGCTACCTCATCCGCCTCTCCGACCAGGGCAGCCGCAGCATCGCCGTCGTGCAAACCCCGGACGGCAAGGCCGCGAGCGACAAAGAAGCCCGCGCCTTGCTCGAAACCGTACAGAGCGCGCTGTAACACGCCGCATCACACACACCCACAGGGTGCGCTCCGGCGCACCTTCTTTATAGCCATCCACCGAAAATTTCAGACAAGGCGCGCCGCTGAAGACAGTACGCAGTTGTACGGCGAAGCGGCGCAACACCGTATGAGGCTTTCGGTGGATAGCTATAATCCCCTTAACCCAACAAGGAAACCCACATGAACCTCAACACCCCCGCCGAACGCATCGCCGCGCTGCGCGCCGCAATGAAAGCCGCCCACCTCGACGCCTGGATTGCGCCGTCCGCCGACCCGCACCTCTCCGAATACATTCCCGAACACTGGCAGACCCGCCGCTGGCTCTCCGGCTTCGACGGCTCCGTCCCCACCCTCATCATCACCGCCGACCGCGCCGAACTGTGGGCGGACAGCCGCTACTGGGAACAGGCAACACAACAACTCGCCGGCAGCGGCGTCGTCCTGCAAAAACTCGGCTTCGGCAAAACCCACATCGACAGCCTCGCCGAACACCTCGCGCCAAACAGCCGCGTTGGCGTCGCCGCCGATATGCTCTCGCTTGCCGCCAAGCGCCAGCTGGAAGCCGCCTTCGCCGCGAAACACATCACCCTGGATACTGCGCACGACCTGATTGACGCCCTCTGGCAAGACCGCCCGCTGCTGCCGCAAGCGCCCGTTTACCCGCACGACCCGGCGTACATCAGCGAGCCGACCGCCGCCAAACTCGCCCGCGTCCGCGCCGCCATGCACGAACACGGCGCGACGCACCACCTCATCTCCAGCCTCGATGACATCGCCTGGCTCACCAACCTGCGCGGCAGCGACGTCCCCTACAACCCGGTGTACCTCGCCTTCCTCCTCATCGACGAGCGCAGCGCCACCCTCTACCTCGACGAGCAGAAACTCGCTCCCGCCGCGACCGCCGTCCTTGCCGCTGCTAACATCACTACCGCCCCCTACAGCGCGATTGGCGCGGCGCTCGCCCGCCTCGATGGCCGCCTGCTGCTCGACCCGGCCAAAACCGCCATCAGTACCCTCGCCGACCTGCCCGCCACCGTCGCCCTCATCGAAGACACCAACCCGTCCTTCCTCTACAAATCCTGCAAAAACGAACGCGAACTGGCGCACACCCGCGAGGCGATGATTGCCGACGGCGCCGCCCTCTGCGGCTTCTTCGCCGAACTCGAAGCCAAACTGGCGGCAGGCGAAGCACTGACCGAACTCGACATCGACCCGCTGCTGGAAAAACACCGCAGCCAGCAACCGCAGCACATCAGCGCCAGCTTCGGCACCATCGCCGGCTACAACGCCAACGCCGCGCTGCCGCACTACAGCCCCAGCGAAAAGAACCACAGCCGCATCACCGGCGACGGCCTGCTCCTCATCGACTCCGGCGGCCAATACCAAAACGGCACCACCGACATCACCCGCGTCATCCCCGTCGGCACGCCCAGCGCCGCACAAAAACGCGACTACACCCTCGTCCTCAAGGCGCACATCGCCCTCGCGCAAATCACCTTCCCGGACGGCATCGCCGCCCCCTTGCTCGATGCCATCTGCCGCGCACCGATGTGGCAAGCACACTGTGACTACGGCCACGGCACCGGGCACGGCGTCGGCTATTTCTTAAACGTGCACGAAGGGCCGCAAGTGCTGTCGTACCGCGCGCCGGTTCACGCCCACAGCGCGATGAAAGAAGGGATGATTACCTCGAACGAACCCGGCCTGTACCGCCCCGGCCAATGGGGCATCCGCATCGAAAACCTTATGGCAAACCGCCGCGTCGAAAGCCCGCAAGAAAGCGACTTCGGCGACTACCTCTACTTTGAGACCCTCACCCTCTGCCCGATTGACACCCGCCTGATAGAGCGCGCGCTGCTCACCGACGCGGAAGCACAGTGGCTGAACGACTACCACGCCACCGTGCGCGACAAACTCGCACCACGCACCACGGGCGCGGCGCGAGAATGGCTGGAGGCCAACACCCGCCCCATCTGAACCGCAAAAAAGCCCGCTTCAGCGGGCTTTTTCCTGCACGGTGCTTTTCTTTTACCTGTAGGGTGGGGCTTGCCCCACCGTTCCAAAGCGTCCCGTTAATGGTGGGTCAAGCGCCACCCTACCCATTTACATACACCATAGCGGGGAAGGTGTATGTAAATGCCTCTGCACCATTTCTTGACAACCAAAGCCCGCAGCCGCGCCATTTCCCTATTCACCAAAGCGCATCCCGCATACAATCCGGCACATTTCCACACCCCAAAGGAGAGCCCATGAACCCCAAAACCCTGCTTGCCATCCTCGTCCTTGCCGCAACGACCGTCGCCCACGGCAAAAGCTGCGAGGAAATAGAGAAAGAAGTAAAAACTGCATTTGAGGAAACCAAAAAGCTGCAGGATAGTGACTTTAGAAACCGTATTAGTGGCGAGGAATACGAAGCCATCTATAAAAAAGTAGGTAATATTATTGCCCAAAATGCCGAAGAAAGCTGGGAATGCCATTTCTCCGAAGTTTCCGATGATTTGACCATAACTACCAGTGAAGACAAAAAATTCCGCACCTACAACTGGTTTGATTATGGCAGTGGCACAATGCATTATGACTATGGTCTTTGGCAATACCGCGATGCCAAGGGCAATACCCATACAATGGAGCCTTATGAGGGTCTGGAATTTGAAGAAGACCTGAAATGGCGCCAAGGAAATTATGTTACAGGCGTTTACCGCGCCGACTTGGGCGACAAGGGTATTGCCTACTTTCTGGCAGAAGGCAATCATTTATCCACCATGTTGGTAAGCGGACAAGTGGAGCTTCTACGTATTATTGGCAATAAAATAGAGCGGGCACCACGCATCAAGAAAACAGATTTGTTTGAACCTTTTTATGGCTGGCGTTCTTACAATGAGGAAACCTATAGCTTGGGGTTTTCATATGGCTTTGAAAGTGTTCTCGACAATCCTGCACTGAATGATCACCGCGAGCGCATTTATTTCGCCTACGATGATGCGACCAAAACGCTCTCTTACCCTCTAATTGTTAGCGACAGAAAATATTCTGACGGCAAAATGCTCGAAACCCGCGTGGAATACCGCTTTGACGGCGATTATTTTATCCGTGTCGATAATTATCCGCTGCTCACTGCGCTTTACCGCATTGAGCCTTCATTAACGCTATTCCTTTTTGCCGCCACCGACCAGCCGCTGTGCATCACCAATCACAAACCTTGCTGGTTCATGGAAGTCAATGCCAAAGAAGATGTCTGATTTATGCAAGCCATGTCTTGAGTGACAGGAAAAAGCGCCCGCAAAAAAGCCCGCTTCGGCGGGCTTTTTCCTGCACGGTTCGCCCCCTCCCCCTGTGGGGGAGGGGACGGGGGTGGGGTTACTGGCGACACGCACGATGTTTTTTACAGACTCACGTTTATTCTCCAAAGCCTCAATACCGTGTTGCGTCGCATCGTACAATGCCTTGTGAGGATTGCCATAAAATCCCTCCCTGACACACCACCCGCCGAACCCCGCGACAGATGAAACTGCAAATATTCACCCTCGCCCTCACGCTCGCCCTTGTGGCACAAGGCGAACCGCTGACCCCGCCTCACATCGGCGCCGCCGTCAATGCCGACGAAACCCTGCTGGTGACCACCCGCAACCGTACCGCCACCATCTGGCATCTTGCCAACGGCGAAAAACAACACGAAATGACGCCGCCACCCGCCTGGGGCATACCCCGGTTGGGCGAAAGCATCCAGGATGCCCTTTTTGACCCGCAAAACCGCTGGCTGCTCATCTGGTCGGATACCCTCTATTTCCATGACATCAACAGCGGTACCTTGCAGCGCAAAATCGAAACGGGCGCCGCCCCGTCCGGCATGGGCAAACTCTGCCTGTCGCCCGACCGCGCGTGGCTGGCAGGCACACGCCGCAAATTCCTGCGCCGCATGACTGACGGCGAACGCGCCCCGTTTTTTGGCAACGACTACCACCGCGACATCGTCACCGATTGCGCCTTCACTCCGGACAACCACCTGCTTGCCCTCTCCTTTGCCGGTGTGCACGGGCGGCCGGACAGCCTGCGCCTCCACCAGACAGACGGCACCATTGCCGCCGAAATCCATCCCGCAGGCGCCACCGGCGCCCTCGCCCTGCATCCCGACGGCCAGCACTTCGCCCTCTCCGCCTACCGCGCCATCAGCCAGGAAAACGTGATACACCTCGGCACCATTCGCCCGCTGCACATCAGCCAAACCCTGCCTGCGGGACATCCCGGAGAAAACACCGCACTGGTCAGCCTGGCCTGGTCTGCCGACGGCACAACCCTCTACGCGGGCGGCACGCACCATGATGCGGACGGCAACTACCCGCTCATCCTGCTGCAAGCGGAAAACCCCGCCGCGCCCCGCTACCTGAAGGCAGGCACCGCCTGGATACAAAAAATCATCCCCCTGAAAAACGGCAGAATCATCGTGGCGACCGCCAACGAATGGCTGCTGCTGGACGAAAACGGCACCATCGAACAACGCCATCACATCGCCCCCCCGGAACGCCCCGTGGATACCTCGCGCACCCGCTGTTTCTGACAACCCCCCCCACCCGCCATGATTCCCCGCTTCATCCCCGACCGCGACCACCCCGCCACCCGTATCTGGTACAACGAGCACCGCAACCATACCGGCGCAGCGCAACTGCTCATCGCGGCGACGCTGGCCCTCGCCTGGTTCATCCTGCACCAGCCCGCCGTCAGTGTGAACGGCAGCACCTTCCACCCCTATGAGCCCTACTTCTGGTACGCCTGCCTGCCGCTCACCCTGCTCCTCTGCCATTACCCGCTTTGTCTGCACTTCCGTCATCCGCCCGCGCTCATCTGCGATACGAACGGCCTCAGTGTGTTAGCCATCCACCGAAAGTTTCAGACAAGGCGCGTCGCCGAAGACAGTACGCTTTT
>NZ_DBHKZK010000016.1:0-12953 GCF_057314735.1 Cardiobacterium sp. | reverse complement strand
ATATTTATTTGGCGGCTACGATTTTAAGTCTCACATAGTTGTCAACAGGCCCTAAAAAATGGCTTCGCCATTTTTTAGGGTGCCCGGTCAGGCGACGCAACACCGTATGAGGCTTTCGGTGGATGGCTATAAACAGCCCGTAAGCGACGCACGTCAATGCGATACGGCGGCACGAACTGCCGCATAAAAAACCCCGCCGGGGCGGGGTTTTGGGTTGACGGTAGCGTCAGATGATCTGGATGCCGTTGTGATCCAAATCGTGGTTCGCGCCGAGGCGGGCGATGGTGACTGCCGCCGCGCTGCCGCTGCCGTCCGGGTCGTAGGCGAGTTCGCCGGTGGTGCGGTCGTAGAGCAGGTGGTCGTTCGCATCTTTGGCTTCTTTGCCGGCCACGAACTGGTCGGCGGCAAGGGTGCCGCTTTCCAGCGCGGTGAAGATGTGGTGATCGAGTTGCAGCAGGTCGCCTTCGCTGAAGCTGAAGTCGGTGATGGTGTCGGCCTTGCCGTCCAGGGGGCTGGCGAAGACGAAGTGATCCGCGCCCTTGCCGCCGGTCAGGGTATCGGCACCACGGCCGCCTTCTATCTGGTCGTTGCCCGCGCCACCGTCGATGGTATCGTCGCCGTCGAAGCCGAAGAGGTAGTTGGCGGCGCTGTTGCCCTTGATGGTGTCGTTGCCGCTGCCGCCCTTGGCGTTCTCGATTTGCGTGCCGTAACCGATGAACATTTGGTGTTCGGTCGGCGTGCCGTCGTTGTTCAGCGCCAGATGCGCGGTTTTTTCGCCCGCGTAGATCCAGCTGCCCGGGGTGAGGTCGATGTTGAGGTCCAGCGTTTGTTCGTGCGCGTCGAAGGTGTCGAGGCCGCCGCCGTCGTGGATGTAGATGTCGTTGCCAACGGCGTCTTTGTTGAATTCTTTGAAGCCGTAGGTGTCGTCGCCGCTGTGGTAGTTCGGGTTGACGCCAAAGCTGTGGTGCAACGCGGCGAGATCATAGATGCCCAGTTTGTTTTGCGGAATGGGTGCAATCCAGGCATCGCCGTCGCTTCGCGGGACTTTCGCGGTTTCGGCTACGGTGTAGGACATGACGGAGAGGTCGTCGCGGTCTTCCACTTTGTCGAGGTTCGGTGTCGGTGCGTCGTTGTCAAAGGTGTGGTTGAGGCCGAGGGTGTGGCCGACTTCGTGCAGCGCAGCGTGCCAGCCGTAGTATTCGGTCAGCTTGTCATCCGCCTCCAGTTTGTAGGGGATGTCGCTGCGGAAGGCGTCATCGGCGCTGAAGCGTTCGGCGCTGAGATGCACGCCGCCGCCATAGACGCCGTAACCGACGGTATCTTCTGTTGCCATCGTGTGTTTGTAGAAGTTGAGCGTGGCGTTCGTGCCTTCGGTGTATTTGACGTTGACGTGTTCGGCGATGTGATCGAGCACGGTGCGGATAGCCGCTTTCTGCGTTTCGCTGTAGGTGGCAAAGCCGCTCATGGTGTTGCCCGGCTCGTCTTTGTCGTCAGGCGTGGTGGCAAAGGCGTAGGTGACTTTGATGCCTTCGCCCGGTTTGTGGCCGAGGAGGTGGCCATTACCGTTGTAGCCGCTGTCCAGGACGTTGACGAAGTACGGCGTGTCGGCGTTGCGGTCGCCGGCGAAGGTGGTGTCGGTGTTGGTGCCGTTGTGGTTCGCCGCGCTTTCGTCGTTGTCGATGATTTGTGTGGTCACGCCCGTCTTGGCCGCATCCAGTTTCGCCCCTTGCGGTGCGCTGATTTCGATGCGGTAGTGCTCGTTGTTTTCCGGCAGGCGGTCGTCCGCGGTGTTGACGCTGAAGGTCGCGCTGGTCTCGCCCGCCGGGATGGTGAGGTTTTTCGTGACCGGCTGGGCGAAATCAGCATCTGTCGTCTCGCCGTGTTTGAGGGTGACGGTGACCGTGACCGGCTGGTCGCTCGCCTTGTCGAGGGTGACGGTATAAGTCGCCGCTTCACCTTCGTTGACTTTGTCGCTGCCGCTGATGCTGACCGTCGGCTGTTCGGCGGGCGGATTGGCGGCGATGTCGCTCGCTTCGCTCACCGGGTTTTCAGCGTGATGTGCGTTGTCGCTGTATGCCGCCTTGACGGTGATTTTGTGGCCAGCGTCATCGGCGGTGAGGCGGTAGGTTTTGCCGGTCGCGCCGTCAATCGGCTGGCCGTCGCGCAGCCACTGGTATTGCACGCTGTTTGGTACGCCGTCGCCGTCGCTGACGGTGGCGGTGAGTTCGCCGCCGACTTTGGCCTCGCCGCTGATGGCAACGCTGCCGGGCTGGTTCGGCGCGCCTGGCGGTGGGGTGGTGCCGCTGTCTTCTACTGCGGCAGTCGCGCTGCTACTGACGCTTTCGGCGTGCTGTTTGCCGTCGGTGTACTCCGCCTTGACGGTGATGGTTTTGCCCTTGTCGGCGGCAGTGAGCTGGTAGCTCGCGCCGGTGCCGACTTCTTTGCCGCCCGCGTACCAGTGGTAGGTGACGCTGCCCATGCCGTCGTCATCTTGCAGGTCGTTGGACGCGGTCAGGGTTTCGCCCACTTTGGCGATACCGCTGATGGTGACGTTGCCAATCGGCGGGTTGTTCGGTGTGGTCGGCGGCGGGGTGGTACCGCTGTCGGCGACTGCCGCCGTTTTTGCGCTCTCGACGCTTTCGGCGTGGTTCTTGCCGTCGGTGTACTCCGCTTTGACGGTGATGGTTTTGCCCTTGTCCGCTTCGGTAAGCTGGTAGCTCGCACCGGTACCGACTTCTTTGCCGCCCGCGTACCAGTGGTAGGTGACGCTGCCCATGCCGTCGTCATCTTGCAGGTCGTTGGACGCGGTCAGGGTTTCGCCCACTTTGGCGATACCGCTGATGGTGACGTTGCCAATCGGCGGGTTATTCGGTGTGGTCGGCGGCGGGGTGGTGCCGCTGTCGGTGATGGCGGCGGTCGGCTCGCTGGTGACGATTTCGGCGTGTCCGGCGCCGTCGGTATAGATGGCCTTGACGGTGATGGTTTTGCCTTTGTCGCCCGGCTGGATGGTGTAATTCGCGCCGGTGCCCACCGGTTTGTTGTCGATAAACCAGCCGTAGTTGACGTTCGCCGGTACGCCGTCGTCATCGTGGGCGGTGGCGGTGAGGGTCTCGCCGACCGCTGTCTTGCCGCTGATGGTGACGGTACCTGGCTGGTTCGGCGCGCCTGGCGGCGGCGTGGTGCCGCTGTCGGCGACTGCCGCCGTTTTCGCACTTTCTACGGATTCGGCGTGCTGTCTGCCGTCGGTGTATTCCGCTTTGACGGTGATGGTTTTGCCCTTGTCGGCGGCCTTGAGGGTGTAGCTGTCGCCCTGCCCGATTTCTTCGCCGTTGGCAAACCAGCGGTATTTGACGTTGCCCATGCCGTCCGCGTCTTGCAGGTCATTCGATGCGGTCAATTTTTCGCCCACTTTGGCGGTGCCGCTGATGGTGACGTTACCGCTCGGCGGGTTATTCGGTGTGGTCGGCGGCGGGGTGGTGCCGCTGTCGGCGACTTCCGCCGTTTTCGCACTCTCGACGGACTCAGCGGTGCCTTTGCCGTCGGTGTATTCCGCCTTGACAGTGATGGTTTTGCCTTTGTCGGCGGCCTTGAGGGTGTAGCTGTCGCCCTGCCCGATTTCTTCGCCGTTGGCAAACCAGCGGTATTTGACGTTGCCCATGCCGTCCGCGTCTTGCAGGTCATTCGATGCGGTCAATTTTTCGCCCACTTTGGCGGTGCCGCTGATGGTGACGTTGCCGCTCGGCGGGTTGTTTGGTGTGGTCGGCGGCGGGGTGGTACCGCTGTCGGCGACTGCCGCCGTTTTCGCGCTCTCGACGCTTTCGGCGTGGTTCTTGCCGTCGGTGTACTCCGCCTTGACGGTGATGGTTTTGCCTTTGTCGGCGGCTTTGAGGGTGTAGCTGTCGCCCTGCCCGATTTCTTCGCCGTTGGCAAACCAGCGGTATTTGACGTTGCCCATGCCGTCCGCGTCTTGCAGGTCATTCGATGCGGTCAATTTTTCGCCCACTTTGGCGGTGCCGCTGATGGTGACGTTGCCGCTCGGCGGGTTGTTCGGTGCGCTTGGCGGCGGGGTCGGGGTGGGCGTCGTCGGGGTCAGCGCGGCGTCAACGGGGGCGCTGGGCTGGCTGGAGAAGGCTTCGTCGTGGCCGGCGCCGTCTTTGTATTCGACGTGGACGGTGAGGGTTTTGCCGCGGTCTATCGGCTGGATGGTGTAGCTGCGTCCGTTGGCGCCGGTGATGGCGTCGCCGTTGGCAAACCACTGGTATTTGATGTTTTCCGGCTGCACGCCGTCCGCGTCTTCCACGTTCGCAATCAGGGTCTGGCCGACTTTGGTCGCGCCGACGAGCTCAACTTTGCCTTCCTGGTTGTTGGCGGCATCGGGGTATTCGATGGTGATTTTGGCGCGGTTGTAGCTGGGGTTGCCGTTGCGGTCGGAAAGGACGTATTCGACCGGGTCGGGGTTGCCCTTGTCAAAGTCCTTGTCCGGGGTGAAGGTGACGTTGCCGCCGCGTCCCACCGTCCACACGCCCTGTTTGTCCACGACGAGGCGGGTGACGCCCTTGCCGTCCTTGTCCAGCAGCTGGACGGTGTTCGGGTCGATGTCGCGCTGGGCGTCGGTGTCGTTGTCGACGACGTTGATGGTGACTTTGCCACCACGGTGCGCCTTCACGGTGTCGTCGTAGAGTACCGGCTGGTAGGCTTTCAGGTTCGGGTCAGGGATGCCCGGATGGCCCGGCATTTGCGGGCTTGGATTGAGCGGGTTGGGCGCCGGGTTGGGGTTGGGCTGCGGCATCGGCGTCGGGTTCGGCATGGGGGTGGGAGTGACGGTGTCGCCAATAATGCCGGTGGTGCCGTTGTGCGTCTCCACGTGGTTTTTGCCGTCGGTGTAGCTGACGTACACGCTGATGTGTTTGCCACGGTCGGCAGCGGTGACGGTGTAGCTTTCGCCGGTCGCGCCGGGGATGGCGTCGCCTTCGGCAAACCACTGGTATTTGACGGTGCCGGGCTGGACGCCGTCGTTGTCGGCGACAACGGCTTTCAGCGTGCCGCCGATTTTTGCCTCGCCTTCGAGCAAGACGGCGCCGGGGGTGTTCGGTTGCTGTGTCGGGTCGTAGGTGAGGGTGATTTTCGCCGGTTTGCTGGTGTGGCCTTCGGCGTCGCTGATGGTGTATTGCACCGGGGTCGGGTTGCCGGTAAAGCCCGCTTCCGGCTTGAAGGTGACGTGGCCGTTGAAGGTGACGTTCCATTCGCCTTCACCGGGAACTTTCAGCGTGGCGACCGGGCGTCCGGCGGCGTCGAGCAGACGGACGCTGTTGACGTCAATGTTGGTGACGCCGTCCGGGTCGGAGTCGTTTTTCAGCACGTCAATGGTGACGGTTTCGCCGGGCGAGGCGCTTTCCTTGTCGTCAGCGGCGATCGGCGCGCTGCCGGGTTTGGGCTGGTTGGGGTTGTTCGGCGAGGGGCTGGGACTCGGACTGGGTGACGGCCCCGGCGGGTTCGGGCCGGGAACGGCCGGGCCAGGATTGGAGGGGTTGGAACTTGGCGGGGTGACGTCCGGTCGCGGCAAGGGACTCGGCATCGGCGGCGGGTTGCTCGGCTGATTCGGGGTCGGTACCGGCGGCGCTTCCGGGCTATGCGGGGTGTTGCTGTTACCAGAGTTGTTGTTGTCCGGTGCCGGCGCGGGCGCAGGTTCTGGGTGCGATTTGCCGTCCTTGTCATTGGCAAGGGCGATGCCGCCCGCAATCAGGCCGACACCGCCCAGCACGGCGAGCGGTGCGATGGGCACCTGGTCGGAGCCGAGTGCCTGTTCGGTCACGATTTCGCTGGCAAGGGTGTGTTCCGGCGCGGCGGCAACGGGGTAACTGGTGAAGCTGCCGTCGGCCTGGACGCCAATCAGCGCGCCCTGGCCCTGACCGAAGTAGTTTTCGATGACGAGATCGGGACCGCTGCCGTCGAGGGTGACGACGAGGTCGCTGCCCTGCTTCGTGGCGGTGACGCCCTGCGGCCCGAGGCCGGTCGCGTCATCGGTGAACTGGTAGTTAACGCCGTTTTGCGCCTGGATGTGCAGCGCGCTGCCGCCGGTATCAAGGTTGTAACGCGCGACCGACTGGCCGCTGGTTTGTTCGTTCAGGGTGAGGGTGATTTTTGCCATGTGACTGTCCTGTTTGTTGTTTGCAGTGAAGTGCCTGCCGCATCGCTGCGACAGGCACTTTTCTTAGCTTCCTGGGGTGCCGTCAGATGAGATGGCTGTGATCTTCCTGCGGCAAGTGGTGGGTTTGCGGGGCGCTGTACGCCGAAGGCTCGTAGGCTTTCGGCGCGGCGATGTCCACGTGCGAGAGGATATCCTCTGCGCTGAGGGTCTTGCCGCCCTGGCTGGCAATGTCGATGCTGCGCGTGTGGCCGGCGTCGTCGGTCACGTGCAGGTGTTGGCCGCCGGCGTCTTCGCTGACTTCCAGTTTGGCATGGGCAAGGTGTTCGTCGCCTGCCAGCACGATGCGGTCGCCTTCGTGCGGGTTGAAGTCGAGGATTTTGCCCGGCTGTTGCCAGCTCGCCGCATCGTTGCTGTCGAGCAGATAGGCGAAGGTGTCCGCCCCCGCGCCGCCTTCGAGCAACGCCGCGCCGTGTCCGGCAACGAGCGTGTCATCACCCGCGCCACCGTGCAGCGCGTGGTTACTGGCGGTTTTGCTGGCGGCAAGCAGTTCGCTGCTGTGCTCGCCGAGGTAGTTGAGCAAATCCGCGCCGTCGAGGTTCATCAGCCCGCTGTAGGCGGCGGTGTCGATGCCGTCGCTGACCAGTACGTCGTGTCCGTCACCGCCGTGCTGGTGCGTGGTGCTGTCGTGCGGGTGCGCGGCTTCTGCACCGTCGCTGGCGCTGGCCAGTGCCGCGTCGTCGTGGACGGCCTGCGGCGTCTCGTGTTGTTCGAGGTTGGCGCTTGGGGTGTCTTCGACGATTTCGGTGGTGACGTTGTCGTTGCCGATGTTGGCTGCGGTCAGTTTGCCCGGCGTGCCGTGCTGCGTCGGGTCGGCCGGTTGGCCGAGGTTGTTGACGCTCGCGACAAGCTGCTCAAAGTTCTGCGGCAGCGCGTTGTACGGGTTGCCATCCTGTTCGGGATGTTTTTCGCGCTGGTCTTCCGGCAGCGGGTTTTCCTGGGTGTCGCTGGTGGGGAAGACCCAGCCGGCGTTGCGTTCGCGCGAGGCCTTGATAACGGCGTCGTACTGGTCGGGCGTCACGTCATGAATCATGTGCATGATGCGATGCGCGTTGGCCGGGTCGTTTTCAAAGGCGCTCTTCGGCTGTTCGTAGTTGTTGAGGTAGGTCTTGGCGCTGACTTCGCTCGTCACGAAGATGTCCGCATAGGGCGCGATCGCGTCGGTGATGTGGGTGCCAGGGTTCGCCATCACCAGTTTGTTGCCCGCTTTTTCTTTGACGTAGCGGTAGAGCTCCGCCATGTAGGCTGTCGCATGGTTGTTAAGCGCGCTGATTTCGTCAAAGAAGTAGCCGTGGATTTTGTCCTTGCCATAGAGCTCCAGGTATTTGTCCACTTCTGCCTTGACTTCTTCAATCGGCCGCGTCTGGTACACGGTGCGGATATAGCCGAGGTTTTTGATGCCAACCGCGTCGTTGTCGTTGATGAGCTTGACGTAGTCGCTGTTGGCTTTTTCACCAACGCCGCTGGCCGGGTTGATGACGGCATACGGCACCTTGCCGCCGCCCGCCTTGTGTACGCTGTCCCAGTAGGTGTCGGTTTCCCAGCCACCGGTGGGGTATTTGTAGGCGGGGATAATCATCGATTGCGCGCTGACCGTACCGGTGAACGGCTTGTCGCCCGCGTTGATGTTGCCCACCAGGGCGTTCGCAATTTCCACGGTGTAGGTTTCCGTGCCTTCGCTGCCGTCACCGTCGTGGGTATCAACGGTGAAGTCTTTGGATACGGAGCCTTTCGGGATAACCACGCGCTGGATGTTCCAGGTGAGGTTGGCATCGCTGGCGTCGGTGCTGCCGTGCTTGATGCGCACGTCCACGCTGACGTCTTCGCTAGCAGGCTGGTCAAGGCTGACGGTGTAGGACGCCTGTTTGCCTTCAAGCACGCTGGTCTGCCCGGAGAGGGTGACGCGCGGCGCATCGGCTGCCGGCGGCGGGATGAGGTCGCCGCTGTTGGCGGCTTCCGGTACGACCGCAGGCGAGAGGTCGCTAACCGGTTTTTCCGCGTGGCCGGCCTTGTCGGTGTATTCCGCTTCGGCGCGCAACTGCATTCCCTTGACGGCGTTGTCGAGGTTGATGGTCTGGCCGTGCTGTTCCGGCAGCAGTTTGTCGTTGCCGTACCAGCGCCAGGTGATGCCGCTTTCCGGTACGCCGTCGGCGTCGGTGAGCTGCGCGGTCAGGGTGTGACCAATCTTCGCTTCGCCGCTGAGGGTGACGCTGCCCTTGTGGTTTTCGCCGGAAGGCGGTTGCGGCGTCGGCTGGTTGCCGTTGCCGTGCGGTGCCGGCGTGTTGGAGTGGTTGCTGCCGTCGTCTTTCAGCGGGGTGTAGCTGAAGGATTCGAGGGTAACCTTCTGCTCGGCGTCTTTCGCGGAATCTTGCCAGCCGTCTTTCTTGCTGTCGTGCTGCGGTTTGTACGTCCACAGGTTGAAGTGCATCTGCTGGTTGTCCGGCTTGACGATGTCGCTGGTGATGTCCTTGGTTACTTCTTCGCCAGTATCGGCGTTGCGCAGCGTCCAGGAAATTTTTTGCGGCGTCCACTCCAGTTTGACTGTGCCATGCGTCCAGTCTTCCGGCCAGACGCTATCGGGCTGCGGATGCACGCCTGTGCTACTGCTGTGCGGGTAGTAGGTGGTCGTGCCTTTCAGGGTGCTGTCGCCCCAGCGCGAGATTTCCACTGCGTCAATTTCGCGGTAGCCGTCATCCACTTTGTCCTGCGACCAGTCAAAGGTGAAGAAGCCAAAGACGCTGTATTTGTCGAACTTGCTGAAATCCGCCTTGAAGGTCGCTTCGTAGGTGCCGTAGCCCATGGCGCGGGTCGAGACGATTTCAGAAGCAACTGGCGTATGCCCGTCGGCATTGGTGATGGAAAGGTCCATGTTCGTGCCGTCGAGATGCGCGTTGGCTTTTGACCATTTGTGGTTTGCCTGCGGCCCGCCTTCTTTGAAGCCATCGCCGCGTGCTACCCACTTGAAGCCCGCCCAATCCATCGTCGATTCGCCGTAGTCATAGTTATAGCTCGGCGCGGTGCCATCCGCAGCCGGTTTCAGGCTGGAGAGGCTATCTTTGCTTTCGTCATGCGCTTTCTGGTCGGTGTAGCTCGCCTTGACGCTGATGCTATGGCCAACGTCGTCATTGGTCAGCGTGTATTGCGCGCTGTTGGCACCGTTGATTTCGTTGCCGTCACGCAGCCACTGGTATTTGACCTCGCCCATGCCATCTTCGTCGGCAAGGGTGTTGCCCGCATGCAGGGTAGAACCCGCCTGCGCCAAGCCGCTGATGGTGACGGCACCGGTCGGTGCGTGGTTTTCCGTCGGCGGTTGCGGCGGGATGTCGGCCGCAGCATCCACCACGGCGGCAGTTTTCGCGCTGATGACGTTGTTTTCTTCGTGTCCGGCCTTGTCGTGATAGTACGCCTGAACGCTGATTTGGTGTCCGACGTCTTCGCCAGTGAGGGTGTAGGTGTTGCCCTTGACGAAGTTGATCGGGTTGCCGTCGCGCAGCCAGGTGTACTGGATGGCGTTGGCATCAACGCCATCGGCATCGCTGACGTGTGCGGTGAGCATGGTGCCTTCGCGCGCCTCGCCTTCGATGGTGACGCTGCCAGGATGGTTGCTGCCACCGTTGCTGGCGCTGGCCAGCGGGCTGACAATGCTTTCCACATGGCCGTTGCCGTCGGTGTAAGTCGCGCGCACGGTGATGCCCGTAGCCTGGCCGGTCGGGGTGTAATCCGCCCCGGTCGCCCCTGCAATGGCATCATTGCCCGCGTACCACTGGTAGCTGACGGGTTTGCTGTTGTCCACGTTGTCACCGTCGTTGATGGTCGCGTGCAGGGTGCCGGTGTTGTCCGCCTGGATGCTGACGCTGCCGGCATGGTTCGCCTTGCCTTCGATGTTCGCCTGTTTGCTCAGGCTGATGTTGTCGGCGTGGACGCGCGCGTCTTCGCTGTAGATGCCGACCCGGCCATTGCCGCTGTAAGCGTCGCTGTCGTCGGTGATGGTGGTGACCACTTTGCCGTTGATTTTGATTTCTACGGTGTTGCCGTGCTTGCTGATGCTGAATTCTTTCGCATCGGCGAGCGGCCAGCTTTCGTTGCCGCTGGCGATGAAGCGCTGTCCGCCCTTGTAGGCCGGGTCGCGTTTGCCCAGCTCCCAGCCGTTGGCGCGCGGCACGAAGTAGTAGAAGTGATCGTTGTCGGTGTAGTTCCAGACGAGCCAGCCGGTTTCCCAGGCGTGCGGTGCGGCGCCCTGGCGCAGTTGTTCCGGTGTGCTGATGGTGCCGCTGAAGGTGAAGTCGCTGCCGTGTTCAGGGCCGATGACTTCGGTGGACGAGGTCGCGCTTTCGCCGCTCTGCACTTTCGGCTTCAGCTCCAGCACGTTGTTGCCGTTGCCGTCATCGACGACCTTGACGTGGCCGTAACCGCTCTGGATGACGCGCCATTCGCCAAAGGTGCTGCCCTGGGCGAAGTCGCTGCCCGCCGGGTAGGCGGAGAAGTCGTCATGGAAGTCGGCGGTCGGCGGCGGGTTGTCTTTAGGCACGTTGGTGCCGCTGCTTACCGGGCTTTCGGCATGGTGCGCGTTGTCTTCGTAAGTCGCCTTCACCGTGATTTGTTGTCCGGCGTCTGCGGCAGTCAGCGTGTATTTGCCCTCGGTGGCGCCGTCAATGGCTTCGCCATTACGCATCCACTGGTATTTGACGCCTTCGCTCGGTACGCCGTCTTCGTCGGCAACCACTGCGGTCAGCGTGCCGCCCACTTTGGCATCACCGGTGACGGTGACGGTGCCTTCGTGGTTCGGCTGTACCGGCGGCGGCGGGTTGGTGCCGTCGTTGTTGCCGGCGTTGAGTTCGCCCACTGCGCCTTCGGCAAATTCGGAGTCGTTGTGTGCGCTCACCTTGCCGCCGTCCTGTACTGCTTTCGCGCCCAGCGTGATTTTGCCGCTCTGCGCATCCAGCGTCACGCCTTCCGGCAGCTCCTCGCTGACCCACTCGCCGCGGTCATTGCGGGTGGCTTTCACGGTCTGCGCCGCGCCCGCCTCGTCGGGGTAATTGACGGTGAGCGTTTTGGTGCCGGCGACCGGGGTGATGTCAATACTGCCCGGCTCGCTGCCTGCCGCCATCTGCGGCACGCTCGGCGGGTCGTTGTCACTGATGGTGGTTTCCACGGTCTTGCCGCCGTCTTTCACCGTCGCGCCCTGCGCTTCGGTGATTTCCACGCGGTAATTGCGGTCGGGCTGGAAGGTGTTGTTGTCCAGCGTTTCGACGGTCAAGGTCGCGCCGGTTTGTCCCTTGGCAATGGTGACGGTGCGTTCTTCCGCCTTGACGTTGCCGTCATCGGTGGTGCCGTGGGCAATGCTGACCTTGACGGTGATGTCCGCTTCGGCCGGTTTGCTCAAACGCAGGGTATAGCTCGCCGGTTGGCCTTCAACGACTTTGTCGTCGCCTGCCAGCGAAACTTCCGGCGTGGTCGGGTTGACCTGTCCGCTGTCCGGGTCGCTCTGGATGGAGGCGGTGTCGCTGTAGCGCGAACCAACTCCAGCCACAGCACTGACGGTACTGTTGTCGTCAACGATGGCTGGTGCCAGTTTCACTTTGCCACTGGTAGCATCCAGGGTCGCTCCTCCCGGCAGTTCGTCGCGTGTGTACCACGGACTACTGCTGTTATCGCGAACAAGGGTAATCTCCTTCATTTGGCCATGATACTGGAAGCCTATATGCAAGTAGGTTGCCCCTTCCGGCGGGGTAATGGTGACACCGCCCTGCTCTGCCCCCGTGCCTTTTTCCAGCGTCGGTGCCGGGAAAGTCGGCTGGTCATTGCTGACCTGCGCCGTCGGCGCACTGGTCGGCGATTCGTGGTGTTTGGCGTTGTCATCATAAGTCGCCTGCACCGTAATCCGCGAACCGAGCTCGTTGGTCGTCAGCTTGAAGGTCTTGTCGGTCGCGCCATCAATCGGCTTGCCGTCGGCGAACCACTGATAGCTGACTTTTTCCGGCACACCGTCACCGTCATGCACTTCCGCGGTCAGCGTCTGGTCGAGCTTCGCCTCGCCGCTGATGGTGACGCTGCCCGGCTGGTTGGCCGGATCCACCACGGTATCGCTCTCGCTGCTGGTGAGATTTTCGGCGTGGTTGGCGTTGTCGGTATAGGTCGCCTTGACGCTAATCTTGTGACCAGTATCTTCGGCCTTCAGCGTGTAACTGTCCGTGGTCGCGCCGCTGATTTCTTTACCGTCAGCCAGCCATTGGTATTTGACTTTGCTCGGGTCAACACCGTCCTGATCCGCCACTTGCGCGGTCAGGGTTTCGCCCACTTTGGCGACACCGCTAATCGTCACCGTACCGGCGTGGTTCTCGCCCGGCTGCGGCGGTTGCGGGTTGGTGCCATCGCTGACACTACTGGTTTCGCTGCTGGTGAGATTTTCGGCGTGGTTGGCGTTGTCGGTGTAGCTCGCCTTGACACTAATCTTGTGGCCGACATCTTCTGCGGTCAGCTTGTAGCTGTCCGTGGTCGCACCACTGATTTCCTGCCCGTCGCGCAGCCATTGGTATTTAACTTTGCTTGGGTCAACGCCGTCCTGATCCGCCACTTGTGCGGTGAGTGTTTCGCCCACTTTGGCAACACCGCTGATGGCGACGTCGCCTTCGTGGTTGGTCGCAGGCGGCGGGGTATTGCCGTCGGTAACGGCATCGGTTGCCGCGCTGGTCAGGTCTTCGGCGTGGTTGGCATTGTCGGTGTAAGTCGCCTTGACGGTAATCTTCGC
>NZ_DBHKZK010000015.1:0-57351 GCF_057314735.1 Cardiobacterium sp. | reverse complement strand
CGTACTGTCTTCGGCGACGCGCCTTGTCTGAAACTTTCGGTGGATGGCTATACATTGGCTGCCGCATTATGGACGCCATCACCTTCAGCGCTTTGTTTCGCTCATTTCGTAGGGCGTGTGGCGGCATAGTCGCCACGCACGTGGGATTTTGGACATCGGAGAACGCGTGCGTGCCTGCGGCACACAGCCTACAGTCTATGACAAGCGATGCAATGTTTGTTGTTATGCGTCATGTAGTGTGCTTCATAGTGCGAAACGCCCAATATTTTCCCGCAGCGAAGCTAAAGGCGGTGACGGCAGCGGTGACAACAAACCACAGCGGCTGGTAGTACGTTGCGCCAAGCCAATGGATGCCGAGCGCGAACAGGGTCTGGTTCGCGGCGAAGCCGGTGAGTGATACTGCCAGCCAGCGCGGTACGCTGCGACACCAATGGGCACCGCTGCCACGGAAGGTGAGGCGGTAGTGTCCGGCAAAGCTGGCGCAGAAGGCGACAGCGAAGGCGATGATGTTCGCAACGAGCGGGGCGATGCTGCCGTATTCAACGGTGAGCGTCAGTACGGCGAAATGGATGGCGGCGGCAATTGTGCCGACGAGGAGGAAGAATCCTCCCTGTTTGGCGGTGTTGGCAGGCATGGTATTCGAGTTTTGTTGGTGGGTGTTCCAGGAGGGGATGTCAGGGGGACTGTTTGCCATTCATGCTGCGCGGCATTGTAGGTTGGGTTAAGGGCTGTTTACCATTTAGACCCCCCTCCTCCGCAGGGCGAAACCCGCAGCGGGCGGGTTCCGTGCGTAGGGTGTGTGGCGGCGTAGCCGACACGCACGCGGGAATTTGACATCGGCAAACGCGTGCGTGCCTGCGGCACACACTCTACAAACCAATGGTGTAGCTCACAAAATCGTCGCTACGCAACCGCATTGGATTGGGCGTGTTTACGACGGAATGGTAAACAGGCCTTAGCCAAACCTGCGAATGAAATCATCATGTTATAGTCAATTGTGAACAGCCTCTAGGCGCAGCCGATACGCGCGGTTTTTTGGTAGCGGGAAACGGTGCGTGTTTGCGGTACGCTCCCTGCAAACAAATGACGGGTATCGTAAACACGTTATAAATCATATTATTACGAAATTCCGCTATTTTCTGTATCGAGGTAGCGCCAGGCATTCCATTCGTCTTCTGTTAGCCCCAGTGCCTGGTTGAGGCGGGCGAGTGCCTGCGGCTCGTCGGCGGGCAGGCTGGAGAGCCACAGGGTTTCCGCGCCCGTCCAGATGAGGCGTCGCGGCGCGCCGCTGTCGTACAGGAAGCGGGCGATGGCGCTGCACAGGGCTTCGTCCAGTCCGCGCGGCGGCAGGTTGCGGGCGATTTCCCGTGTGTGGCCGCCGCTGGTGAGTTGCAGGCGGATGGCGGTGTTGTCGCCGTCTGCTTCGCAGTTCAGGCGGTAGCTGGCGCGGTCGTCGCCCGCCAGGCGGAGCAGGTCGTCAATGAGGTCGTGCAGCGCGGCGCTGTCCTGTTCGACGTCGGTTTCGATGCAGGCGAGGTTGGCGCTGTAGTGTTCTTCCTGATAGCCGGGGTGGTAGTAGCCTGCTTCCATGACGGCGTTCAGTACGCTTTCGTTATCCACCACGCCCCAGTCGGCGACGGCTGCTGCGAGGTCTTCCGCTGCGGGCGCCTGGGGTGCGAGGATGCCCGCCTGGTGCAGGATGGCGATGGTGTCGCGCAGTGCTGCCATTTCCGCCGGGGTGAGCGGGCGCGGCGGCGCGGAGGCAATGGCGGGATCGGGCGGGTCTATGGCGCTGTCATCAGGCAGGTCGCCGAGATGGTCTTTTTCTTCTGCCGGGTGCAGGATTTGCCAGAGCAGAAGGAGCAGGGCGAGGACGCCAAGGATGGCGGTGAACAGGCCGAACCAGCGCGACCAGTCGCTTTTGACTGCGTAGAGGAACAGGCCGCCGAGGATGAAAAAGAGGATGCCGCCGAGGACGGTTTTGGGGTTTTCGTAGCGTTGCATGGTTGAAGCGGGTTGGTTGGAAGCGGTGATGTTTTGGGTCTCCCAGTCACGGGGAGGCGGGAATTCCCGGCGGGTTCAGTCGTCAAAGGCGATGTAGGCGAGCGGAACGTGGTCGGTGAGCCAGACGCCGTTGTCGCTTTGGTAGAAGGTGTGTCCGTCGCGTTGCATTTGTCCGGCGGCAATGCGCAGCACGGCGGGTTTGCCGTGGCGCTGGCCGACTTTGTGCGCGGTTGCGGCGTCCGGCGAGAGGTGGACGTGGTGGCGTGTGCGTTTGTCGAGGCCGCCGCTTTGGCGGATGGCGGCGAGGGTGGTTTGCGCGGTGCCGTGGTAGAGGGTTTCGGGCGGGATGGCCGGGCTGTATGCGAGGTCAATGGCGATGCTATGTCCCTGGTTGGCGCGGATTTTGCTGCCGCCCGCGTCATAGGCGAAGCGCTGTTTCGGGTCGGTGGCGACGATGTGGTCGAGCAGGGTGCGGTCGAGTGCGGTGCCGTGGGCATTCATTTGGCGGATGAGGGTGGCGATGTCCGCCCAGCCGTGCGCGTCAAGGGTGATGCCGATGCTTTCGGGGTGGTGGCGCAGGACGAAGCTCAGGTGTTTGCTGATGCGGGTGCTGGGATCGGGGTTTTTCATGGGGATGGGCGGGGGTTGGTTATGTCGTTTGGGATGCGGGCGATGGTTGGCGTTTTGGCATTGCTGTGCCGGGTGGGCTTTGTTGTTGTCGACCATGAATGACCGACCTACGCGGGTTGTTTGGCCGCGATGGGAACGGGTGAAACACGCCTCAAGCCTTGCCTCCACAGGGGGAGGAGAATTTTTCTATTGTAATCAGCGCTTAGCCGCCGTTTTGCCCACGCTGGCGCAGGTAGTGATCCGCCAGCGTCAGCGCCAGCATCGCCTCCACGATGGGGCAGGCGCGCAGGGCGACGCAGGGGTCGTGCCGCCCCTTGGTGACGACGTCCACGTCTTGGCCGTTCACGTCGGTGCTGTGGCCGGGGATGAGGATGCTGCTGGTCGGTTTGAAGGCGGCGCGGGCGAGGATGCTTTGTCCGCTGCTGATGCCGCCGAGAATACCGCCCGCGTGGTTGCTCTGGAAGCCGTTTGCGGCGCGGCGTTCGTCGCGGTTTTCGCTGCCGCGTTTTTCGATAACGGCGAAGCCGTCGCCGATTTCCACGCCCTTGACGGCGTTGATACTCATCAGGGCTTTGGCGATGTCGGCGTCGAGGCGGTCGAAGACGGGTTCGCCAAGGCCGGCGGGGACGTTTTCGGCGATAACGGTGATTTCCGCGCCGATGCTGTCGCCTGCGCGGCGGATGTCGGCGAGGTAGCGGTCAAGCAACGCGGTCTGGTGGTCGTTGGGGCAGTTGAACGGGTTTTCGCGGACGTGGCTCCAGTCCACGAAATTGAGGCGGTGTTCGCCAATTTGCGAGACGTAGCTGCGGATTTGCACGCCCGCAAGGTGGGCGAGGATTTGTTTGGCAATCGCGCCAGCGGCGACGCGGATGGCGGTTTCGCGCGCGGACGCGCGTCCGCCGCCGCGATAGTCGCGGATGCCGTATTTGGCGTGGTAGGTGTAGTCGGCGTGGCCGGGGCGGTATTGGTCTTTAATCGCGCCGTAGTCGCGGCTGCGCTGGTCTTCGTTCATGATGAGGAGGCCAATTGGCGTGCCGCTGGTCTTGCCCTCAAAGATGCCGGAGAGGAGTTGCAGGCGGTCGGCTTCCTGGCGCGGGGTGACGTGGCGCGAAGTGCCGGGCTTGCGCCGGTCGAGTTCGGCCTGAATCGCGGCTTCGTCCAGCGGGATGCCTGCCGGGCAGCCGTCGAGGATGCCGCCGATGGCAACGCCGTGGCTTTCACCAAAGGTGGTAAGGATGAGGTTTTGACCGATGCTGTTTCCGCTCATAGGTGGGTTCCTTAAGTATTGGGGTTTTCGTGATTTACATACACTTGAGCGCTCAAGGTGTATGTAAACGGTTTGGGTGATGGTACGCCTGAATCGCGGGTTAATGTTCTTCAGGGGGAATGGGTTTGGCGGGCAGGGTAAAAAAGGCGGTGAGCCAGCCAGCAATGGCGCCCGGTATGCAGAATATGGCACTCATGATTTTGATAAATTCTATATCAATGATTACATCGTAAGATTTTATAACAGAGTTAATGATGTCAAAAATGGTTATCCAGGCTATGCAGGATAAAATACAAATAATCATTGCTACAAGAATACCATTATTTTCCCGGTAAATTTTATTTTTTACGATAATAAAGTCTGCCAGTAAAACGGCAGGTAGTATGATTTGTAGTAGAAGCATTGTGGCATCTTTTTCGGGACTGGCAGGGCTTAAATCATTGAGTATATACATAAGTAAAAATATCGGAATAAATCCAATCAGCAGGGCGACTACGGCAAACAGGATAAATACGCGAATGGACGGGTAGGGTTGGATGGAGGTATTCATAGGGATTCTTTGTCTTCTGAATGGTTTGTTCTGGAGGGCAATGCGATGAGTGAGATGATACGGTTTGGGTGATGGTACGCCTGACGCGGGTTAGCGTTCTTCAGGGGGAACGGGTTTGGCGGGCAGGGTGAAAAAGGTAGTGAGCCAGCCAGCGGGAATCCCCAAAGCAACGACGATTATGATAAAGACATTTGCCAAATCACCGTCTGATTTGCCCCCGTGGTGATTCGCGTACAGGGATAGTACGGCGTAAGCGATGCAAGCGCAGGCTATGCCGGATATTACGCTAATGGCAGTTGCCGTGAGAATACCGTCCGAATCCCGGTAAATTCTGTATTTTGCAATGATTGCGGCTGCCAGCAGGGCAGAAGGGATGATGAGGCAGGCAGGAAGTATCAGCAAGGATTGCGCCAGGTCAGGAATGCCTTGCAGCAGTAATCCCGCAGTCAGGCCGGGAGTTATACCCAGCAGAATGCCGCAAATACTGAATTTCCAGAAAACCGGCCATGCCGGATAAAGGGGGGGGCTGGTCATGGAGATTCTTCGTTTTTTGTATGGCTAGATTTGGCCGGTAATGTGATGAGTGATGTAGTAAATGCGGTAGGTATGGAAGAAATTAATACAATGTATGTATTTTCTATTTTGGAGAAGAATCCTTCCCAACCAAACAAAATGGATGTAATCAGAATTCCTGAAATAATATAGATGAGTGCAGCAATGAATACACCAGCAGCGTTTTTATGTAAGCGCAACAAGACAACCAAAATGCTTGTCAGAATTGCCCCAAGGGATAGCAAGAAAAGTATGCCTGTTATGGATAATGC
Organism: Cardiobacterium sp.; assembly: GCF_057314735.1. NCBI lineage: Bacteria > Pseudomonadati > Pseudomonadota > Gammaproteobacteria > Cardiobacteriales > Cardiobacteriaceae > Cardiobacterium > Cardiobacterium sp. Next base: position 52,076 of record NZ_DBHKZK010000015.1, on the reverse strand, counting down.
TAGCAATATGTATCCCCAGGGAGTTAGCAGGAGTGTCATTACACCAATCAGAATACTGCATAAGGTGAATTTCCAGAAAGTCGGCCATGCCGGATAAGGAGGAATTTGTCTGGTCATGGTGATTCTTCGTTTTCTGTATGGTCTTCTTTGGCGGGCAGGGTCATCAGCGCGGTCATCAGTCCGGCGAATGCGCCGAGTCCCATCAGGACAAGCATGATATAAGCGCTTTCCGGGTTGGACAGGTGGCCAATGATGCCAAATGGAATCATGCCGAACAGGCCGAGGATGCCGCAAATTATCATGGACACGAAATAGCTGCTCGCGGAACGATAGAGCTCCAGCGAAGCGATGAACGCACCTGCGAACCAGGACAGCGGGAACACAAGGGCAAGAACCACCATAAAAAACACTGCCCCCCATAAGGGGAATGACAGCAGAAACAAGGCAGGGATACATCCGAACAGTGTGCCGCACATGGTGAAGTTCCGTCGGACGGATTTTCGCGGATAGGGATTTTCTGTTTTCATGTTTCTCTCGATATTTTTTGGAGCGTTTTATTCAAGGCGATTTGCATACAGGGTAGTGTTGCGCCAGGAGCGGGTTTCTTTTTTGGATGGCTATAAACCTGTTTGGCGTATTTGTGTCATGAAGTGAAAAACAGGAAACCATCGATATGCTCCCTTCCTCTCTGGGGGATTCTGGAACAGCTTGCACAGTAAGAAAACCGGGATGGGGGCAGCAAGCGTGAAAAATCGCCATTTTGACTCTTGAGTAATATTGCTCGCCCCCTTCCCGCTGCGGGTACTGGCGTACCCTGCGAGGGAGGGCGGACCGGCGGAATATTGGCAACGGCTGATTTTTGCCACTCTGCTGGTAATCAACATACCTTTCAGGATACTGCCTGTTTTTTCTCCGGTGCGGGCAGTGCCAGCCATGCGGTGAGCAGGCCGCAGCTCAGGGCGTAGGTGATGGCGAGTGCGAGCAGGGTCAGCATTCCGGCGAGGTTCATCAGCGCCGGGTCGTGTTTGGCGACGAGCAAGCCGCAAAGCGCCGCCCCCGCCAGGCTGTAATTGCTGAGGTGGAGCAGTCCGGCGGCGTTTTTCCGGCATTGGAGTTTTTCGTTGAGGATGGCGTTGCTGCTGGCGCAGAAGAAGGGGATGGTCAGCAGGAAGAGGAGGAGGCCGTAGGGGCTATTGTCGGCGATGGCGTGCAGGCGCGGCAGGGTGGCGACTGGCACGAAGGCGGCGAGCGCGCCGAGTGCGGTTCCCCAGGCGATGAGGCGGCCATTGCTGCGTGCGGTCGGCGTGGGATGGTGTTTGTGGTCGGGCAGCGGCAGGGCGATGAGGCCGGTGAAGATGCCGTTGGCGAGGCCGAGCGCAAGCGCGGTTTGCAGCAGGATGCGGTCGCCTGTGCTGCCGTGGAAGATGGCGTGTGCTTTGAAGGGCAGGGTGAGCAGCACGGCGTTGGCGAGGCTGATCAGGGTGGTGAGGGCGAGGCCGCGCCAGTCTTTGCCGGCCTGGATGAGCGGCAGGTGGTAGGCGGTGGCAACGGCGGCCAGTGCCGGCACGATGAGAAAGGCGGCGGCGACGAGCGGGTCGCCGCGAAGGGGCTGGAGGGCGGGGGCGGTGCTGAAGGCGCTGGCGGTGATGGCAAGGCCGATGATGAGGCCGGTGATGGTGTAGCGTCTGGCGGCGGTGGCGGGGTAGGGTCTGTCCATGATTGGCTCCGGTGGGGTAGTGGCGGGATTGTACCGGATTTGCCGGGGCTGTTCGGCGGTGTGCGGGTGGCGGTTGGTGTGTCGGCATTGTTTTGTAGGTCGGGCATTCATGCCCGACGTCTGTGTTGTCGGTCATAAATGGCCGACCTACGTCGGTGGATGAATCAGTATCGGCAATAGTCGTGAGTTCGCTACCCCCTCCCCAGCCCTTTCTCGCACTACGCGCGAGCTGTTCCAGTCCCGCTGCGGGCTTCGCCCTGCAGGGGAGGGGGAAGAACGGTGGGAGATTGGGCGGCGGTTGGCGTATGGTTTGTAGCTATGGCGGGCGTTTCTGGTCGTTGGTGGTGGGGCAAGCCCCACCCTACGGGTTTATATGGACGTCGGCGGTTGTATCGCGGGCGCTACCCCCTCCCCATCCCTCCCCCGGGCCCATGCAAAATGCGGACGCATTTTGCATGGGCCCGCCCGCTGCGCTTCGCTGCGGGGGAGCGGGCAGAGCGGCGGTCGGGTTTTATTCTGTCCAGCCGCCGCCGAGGGCTTTGTAGAGGGCGATCAGTGTCTGGTCGTGTGCCAGTTGGCTGCGGAGGTGGTTGTCGGCGTTCTGGTTGGCGCTGATGCGGGCGCTCAAGGTGTCGGCGAGGGTTTTGTTGCCGTAGCGGTAGAGTTTTTCGGCATCCGTCGCCTGTTTTTCGGCCTCGTCACGCGCTTGGGCGAGCAGGCGGGTTTGGCTGGCGAGCGCGTCGCTCGCCTGGTAGGCGTTATCGACGTCGGCCAAGGCTTGCAGCAGGGTTTGGTCGTATTGCAAGAGCGCGGTTTTCAGGCGGGCGTCGGCGGCGTCAATGTTTGCCTGGACGCGGCCATTGGTGAACAGCGGCACTTGCAGGCTGGCGCCCAAGAGGTCAAGCAGGCCTTTTTGGGTGTCGTGGCTGTCGATGTTGAGCATTCCCTGGCCGAGGAAGTTGAGGGTGAGGCGCGGGTAGAGGTCGGCTTTGGCACTCGCTACTTTGGCGGCGCGGGCATTGATTTCGGCGGCGCGGGCGCGCAGGTCGGGGCGGCGCTCTATCAGGCCTTGCGGGGTTTGGCCGGAGGGCGCTGCGGGCGGGTGGTTCAGCGCGTCGGCAGTGCTTGCGGGCAGGTGGTAGCCCTGCGGGGTTTTGCCCAGGAGGACGGCGATTTTGCGGATTTGCGCGGCGCGTTCGGCTTCGAGGGTGCTGCGCGCGGCACGGGCGGCGGTCAGGTGGCTTTGTGCTTCGGTTTTTTCATATGCGGTGGTGTGCCCGGCGCGGTAGCGGGCATCCACGTAATGCGCGAGTTTTTCGAGGGTGGCGATGTTGGCGTCGGCGAGTTGTTGTCGGGCTTCGAGGGCGCGCGCTTGCAGGTAGGCGTCGGCGACGGCGGCGGCGATTTGTAGTTGCGCGATGTGGGTTTGTTCGGCGCTGGCGAGGGCGGCGTAGCGGGCGGCGTCGGCGTCGCTTTGTTTTTGGCCGAAGAGGTCGGCTTCCCATTTGGCGCTGAGGTTGCTGGCGAGGAGGGTTCTGTGGGTGTTGATTTTGTCGCTGCGCGCCAGCGGGGTGCCGTCGAGGGGGTTGTCGAGGTCGGCGTCGAGGTGGCCGGCGTTTAGTCCCAGGCCGATGGTCGCGCCGCGGTCGGCGTCGGCGAGGTGGGCGGTCGCTTGGGCTTCTTTGAGGCGGCTGCGGGCGATGGCGAGGTCGGGGCTGTTCGCCAGCGCTTCGGCGATGAGTTGGTCGAGGACGGGGTCTTGCCAGTGTTTCCACCAGCGGCGGATGTCGGCGTTGCCGGTCGCGCGGGTGTTTTGTTCGTAGGCGGCGGGGAGGGGGACGCGGCTCGCGGTGGTGATGGTGGTGGTTTGGCAGGCGCTGAGGAGGGTGGCGGTGAGGGTGAGGAGGAGGGGGCGGGGGGGCATGGTTGGTTCCTTTTGTGTTGTTTGTTTGTTTTCAGGCGGGTTTTCAGCGGGGCCTTATCCCCTTTCTGTTACCGCGCGACGTAAATGGGGGAAGGTTTTGGGGGTTCCCGCATCGGGTTTTGCTGTTGTGCCGCTTTGCGGTAAGATGCGGCTTCCACAAATACGAGGAAATTTATGTCTGCTTACGTTGTTTTTATCCGCGATGAAATGAAAGATCAGGCCGCTTATGACCGCTATCTGCAATTGGCTGTGCCCACTCTCGCCCCGTTCGGCGGCGAAATTCTGGTTGCCAATGGTGCGCACGAGGCTTTGGAAGGTGCCGACTTCGACGGTTCGGTGGTATTGCGTTTTCCCGATATGGCATCGGCAAAGGCGTGGTACGACAGCACGGAGTACGGGCAGTTCAAATCTATCCGCCTGGGGGCAACGCTTGGCCGCGCGGTGTTGCTGGAAGGGGTGGATTAAAGCCCGGCAGTTTTCTTCCTGCCATTCGGATCCCTTCCCTTGCTTGCGGGGGAAGGGATTTTTTGTGTACCTGGTTTGGAGGGGGCGTGCGATGGTCATGGTTCAGTTCTGTTGTTCGAGCATTTTGCGGAAGCGGATGAGGGCGAGGCCGAGGAAGAGGATGCCGGCGATGCCCATGATCAGCAGTTGCGGCCAGAGTTCGTGCAACCCCGCGCCGCGGAAGATGACGCTTTGGCTGTAGATGGCGTATTGGGTGCTCGGCCAGTATTCGCTGAGGGCGCGCGCCAGTTCGGGCATGTTGCTGCGTGAGGTGGTCGCGCCCGAAAAGAGGTTCATGATGATGAACAGCGGCAGCATCAGCAGGCTGTATTGTTGCAGGCTCGGCGTCAGGGTCGCGATCATGATGGCCAGGGAGGCGATGGAGAAGAGGTAGGTCGCGGTGCCGAGGAGGTAGTGGCTGAGGCTGCCGTTGATGGGGACGCCGATGAGGCCGTGGACGATGGCAAGGAGCGAGCCGGTGGAGGCGACGAGGATGACGAGGCCGTTGGCAAGGATTTTCGCCAGCATGATTTCGCTGGCGGTGACGGGCATGACGAGCAGGTGTTCGATGGTGCCGTGTTCGCGTTCGCGGATGACCGCCGCGCCGACAAGCAGCAGGAGCAGCAGCAGGATGGCGTTGCCCAGCGCGGTGACGGGCATTTGGTAGGCGTTTTCGGCGTTGGGGTTGTAGCGGGTGCGGATGACGGGTTGTACGGGCGGCGCGGCGGCCGGGGTGTTGAGGGTGGCGCGGATTTCGCGTGTGAAGATTTGGCCGAGGTAGGCGCTGCCGATGCCGCCCTGGTTCATGCGGGTGGCGTCGATGTTGAGCAGGATTTCTGGCGCGCGGTTTTGGAGGAGGTCGCGCTCGAAGTTGGGCGGGATTTCGAGGATGAAGACGTAGTCGCCACGGTTCATGGCGGCGTCTGCTTCGGCGCGTTCGATGGCGACGGGCGCGCGGAAGTAGGGCGGGCGGATGGCGTCGGCAAGGCGGCGGCTGAAGGACGAGCGGTCTTCGTCGATGATGGCGACGGCGGCGTTGCGGATATCGGTGTTGCTTTGCGACATGGCGATGACCATGCCGGTGAACATGTAGGCGATAAGAAGGATGAGGATAGGGTCGGCGAGCAGGCTGCGCAGTTCTTTGCCGATGAGGGTCAAGAGGTTGCGGGTCATTCAGCGCTCCTGTTTTTTGAGGTTGGCGGTGGCGAGCGCGAGCAGGAGCAGGTAGTAGCTGCCGAGGATGAGGTGTTCGCGCACGAGGTCGGGGTAGCCGAGGCCTTTGACGAAGGTGCCGGTGGTGAGGTTGGCATACCACGCCGACGGCAGGATTTTGCCCATGATGTACGCGCCGCCTTGTAGTGAGGAGACGGGGACGAGGAAGCCGGAGAAGCTCATCGCGGGCATGACGGTGCCGACGGCGGTGATGAAGATGGCGGCGACTTGCGAGCGGGTGAAGCAGGAGACGAGCAGGCCGGTGGCGGTGGTGGTGGCGCACATCAGCAGGGTACCGCTGAGGAGCGCGGCCGCCGAGCCGTTGAGCGGTACGCCGAACCAGTAGCGCATCATCAGGTAGAGGATGAGGAAGCTCAGCATGGCGGCGGCGAGGTAGGGCAGTTGTTTGCCCAGCAGAAATTGCAGGCGGCTGGCGGGCGAGGCGTAGAAGTTGGCAATGGAGCCGATTTCGCGTTCGCGCACCACGCCGACCGCCGCCATCATCGCCGGAAAGAGCGACAGCGCCAGCATGAGGACGCCCGGCGCGATGGCGAGGATGCTTTTGAAGTCGGGGTTGTAACGAAAGCGCGGCACGAGTTGGGCGGCGTCCGGCGGCAGACGGATGCCGTGCGCGTGTGCCTGGTCGCGGGCGTAGTCGCCGAGGATGCTCATGATGTAGCCGTTGAGGCTGGCGGCGTTGAAGGATTCGGCGCCGTCGAGGTAGAAGCCGAGTTCGGGGCGGTCGCCGCGCAAGAGGTCGCGGCCAAAGCCGGGCGGGATGTCTATCACCATTTTCGCGGTGCTGCTTTCCAGCGCGGTGTCAATGTCGGCGTCGGTGGCGAGCGGCGGCAGCGCGCGGAAGTTGGCCGAGCCGCTGAAGTATTCGGTGATGGCGCGGCTCTCCGCGCTCTGGTCGTGGTCGCGCACGGCAAAGGCGAGTTGGCCGACGTCAAAAGAGACGCCCCAGGTGACGGCGGTCATGAGGATGACCGGGCCAAAGAGGGCGAAGAAGGTGCGGACGTGGTCGCGCAGGAGTTCTTTGCCTTCGCGGATGGCAAAGGTGCGGATGGTGGCGAGCCAGGGGAGGAAAGAATAACTCCCTCCCTCGCGGGACGCGCCAGCGTCCGCAGCGGGGGAGGGCGGGGGTGGGGGTAATGTTGCGGTGGCTTCAGCGGATGATGTTTCAGGAACGCTGATAGCGTCATTTAAGAAGGAAGCTACGCTGGTTGGTTTGCTGCCCCCACCCCGACCCTCCCCCACGGGGGAAGGGGGCAGTTTGGCGGAGGAAGCAGGCGCGGTTGGCGATTCGTTCGCCGTTGTACCGGATGACGTTTCCACATCAGAGGCGGAAATGCTGGCGCTACCCCCTCCCCATCCCTCCCCCGCTGCGCTTCGTTGCGGGGGAGGGGGTAATTCGGATGACGTTTCAGTATCGGCGGTATGCGGGCGAACCCCACCCCCACCCCCATTCCCTCCCCCACAGGGGGAGGGGGGCAGTTTGGCGGGGAAAGCGGGCGCGGTTGGCGTATGGTCTATGGTGATAGCGGGCAGTTCGCCATCGCTGTTTGGTGAACCTAAAGCGCCTTCTCCCACGGAAAGGCTCCCTCCCTCGCAGGACGCGCCAGCGTCCGCAGCGGGGGAGGGCGGGGGTAGCGATGATGATGTTTCAGCAGATGCGCCTGCTTCCACGGAAAGGCTCCCTCCCCCTGTGGGGGACTGGGACAGCTCGCGCGTAGTGCGAGAAAGTTGGGGTGGGGTTGCTGGCGGTACGCTGGTGAGTGTTTCGCCCGCCGTGTCGTAGGTCGGGCATTCATGCCCGACGTTTTTGATGTCGGCCATCAATGGCCGGCCTGCGTTTGATGACGAATCGGTATCGGCAATAGTCGTGAGGCCGCTACCCCCTCCCCAACCCTTTCTCGCACTACGCGCGAGCTGTTCCAGTCCCGCTGCGCTTCGCTGCGGGGGAGGGGGTAGAACGGCGGGGGATTCGGCACCGGCTGGCGATTCTCCCACGGGAAGACTCCCTCCCTCGCAGGACGCGCCAGCGTCCGCAGCGGGGGAGGGTTGGGGTGGGGGTAGCGATGATGATGTTTCAGCAGATGCGCTTTCTTCCACCGTAAGGCTCCCTCCCCCCGTGGGGGAGGGCTGGGGTGGGGTTACTGGCGGTACGCTGGTGAGTGTTTCGTCCGCCGTGTCGTAGGTCGGGCATTCATGCCCGACGTTTTCGATGTCGGCCATAAATGGCCGATCTACGTCGGTGGATGAATCAGTGTCGGTAATAGTCGTGAGTTCGCTACCCCCACCCCATCCCTCCCCCGCTGCGGGTGCTGGCGCACCCTGCGAGGGAGGGGGTAATTCGAATGACGTTTCGGCATCGGTGGTATGCGGGCGAACCCCACCCCCCCGGTTCCCATGAAAAAGGCTTTCGCCTTTTTCATGGGTGCCCTCCGCCCCTCCCCCACAGGGGGAGGGGGGCAGTTCGGCGGGTGAGGCGGGTGCGGTTGGCATTTCTCCCGCCTTCCCCTTCTGCGCCGCCTCATCCAGCAGCAGATACTGCACAAACGCCTCCTCCAAATTCGGCGCCTGATACTGCGCTACCAGTTCCGCCGGGGTGCCAATCGCCAGTACCCGCCCCTGGTGCATGAAGGAGATGCGGTCGCAGCGCGCCGCTTCGTTCATGAAGTGGGTCGTTACAAAAATGGTGATTTTGTCTTCGCGCGACATCCGCAGCAGGTGCCGCCAGAACATATCCCGCGCCGCCGGATCGACGCCCGATGTGGGTTCGTCCAGTATCAGCACTTCCGGGCGGTGCAGGCAGGCGGCGGCCAGTTGCAGCCGTTGGCGGATGCCGAGCGGCAACGCGGCCGGTTTGACGTCGGCGACGTCTGCCAGGTCAAACTGCGCCAGGGCGTCGGCAATCGCCGCCTTGCCGCGCGCGCCGAGGCGGTAGAGGCGGGCGTGCAGGGCGAGGTTTTGCCGCACGGTGAGCTCTTCGTAAAGCGAGAACGCCTGCGACATGTAGCCGACGCGCATCCGCGTCGCCACGCTGCCCGCATCGACCGGCGCGCCAAGCAGTTCCGCCGTGCCGCTCGTCGCCTGGAGCAGGCCGGTGAGCATTTTCATCGTCGTTGATTTGCCGCAGCCGTTGCTGCCGAGGAAGCCGAAAATTTCGCCCTGCTGGATGGTGAAGCTGACGTCATCCACCGAGGTGAAATCGCCGAAGCGCTTGGTGAGATGGTGCGCCTCAATCGCCGGTGGCAACGACGGGTTGGCGACAAACGGCGTCAAATCCAGTCCGCCCGTACCCTGTTGTTTTTCCGGCGGCAACAGGCGGATGTAGGCTTCTTCGAGGTTGGCGTGTCCGGCCATCACTTCGCGCGTCGGCGCGTTCACCAGCAGCTTGCCCGCGTCCATCGCCCACAGTTGCGCGAACGGCTCCGCTTCTTCGATGTAGGCGGTGGCGACCAGCACCGTCATCCCCGCCGTTTCCCGTTGCAAATCATGCACCAGCGCCCAGAACTGGCGGCGCGACAGCGGATCGACGCCGGTGGTTGGCTCGTCCAGAATCAGCAAATCGGGTGAATGCACCAGCGCGCAGCACAGGCTCGCCTTCTGCTTCATCCCGCCGGAGAGTTTGCCGGTGGCGCGGTCGGGAAAGGGCGCGAGGCCGGTCGCGTCCAACAGCCGCCGGATGCGGGCGCGGCGCTCGCCTGCGGGCAGGCCGAAAAGGCGGGCGTGGAAGTCGATGTTTTCATAGACCGACAGCGTCGGATAGAGATTGCGCCCCAGCCCCTGCGGCATATAGGCGATGCGGTGCGACAGCGCAAGGCGGTCGGCAGGCTTGCGCATATCGCCGCCGAGGACGTGCAACTCGCCCTGTTGCAACTGGCGCACGCCAGCAATCAGACCGAGCAGGGTCGATTTGCCGACGCCGTCCGGGCCGATGAGGCCGACGGTCAGCCCGCGCGGCAGGGTGAGGGAAAGGTCGTTCAGCGCCAGCGTCTTGCCGTAGCGGTGGCTGAGGTGGGAGATGGTGAGGGCGGTCATAAGCAGTTACCGGTTGAGCCAGCGGGCGAGGCGTGGCATGAATAGGTGCAACAGCGCCAGCAGGGCGAGGACGAGCAGCGCCGCGACGCCGCTCCAATGCCATTTCTCCGCCGCCGTCAGCGGGAAATCCTGCGCCAGCGCCCAAAACCCGTAGGGCAGCGCAAGCAGACTGGTGAGGATGCAGGGAATATAGCGCCGCCACAGCGCCCATTGCAGCAGATGGACGAACAAATGCGCGGTAAACGCCACCAGCACGCCGTACCAGAGGCGGTAATCGCCGCTCAGCGCCGCGTAGCACGACAGCAGCGTCAGCAGCACAAACAGCAGGCACACGCTGCAAGTAAAAGGCGCACCGGCCATGCGCTGCATATGCGCGAGCAACGGCGGCGCGAGGCGCGGAAAACGCTGCAACAGTGCGGCACGGTTGGCGTGCAGCCAGGGTTCGGCGCCAATCAGCTCCTCGAAATCGTGCAGCATAAATACCAGCGGCAGCGACAGGGCAAGGACGGGCAGATTCATGGGTTTCTCCGGGTTGTGGTGATTTACATACACGATGAGCGCTTGGGTGTATGTAAAAAGGGAGCTGCGCGGGTTGCTTGCTGCCCCCACCCCGGGTTCCCTTGAAAAAGGCGTTCGCCTTTTTCAAGGGAAGTCCCGCCCCTCCCCCACGGGGGAGGGAGTCTTTCCGTGGAAACAGGTGTTGCGGGTTCCGCAAATAGCGATAGCGCGATACGCCAACCGCCATCCAATCTTCCGCCGTTCTGCCCCCTCCCTCGCAGGACGCGCAGCGTCCGCAGCGGGGGAGGGTTGGGGAGGGGGTAGAGGCATTTCTTTCATATTCGATGGTTGGTTCGTGTATTCCTGAGCTGTTACAAGCATTGCTGGTGCAGCAAAGAGAGAGGGTGGGTGCAGCAAAAACGCAGCGCAGCTTCCGCTTCATGGCGTCCCCTCCAACAATTCCGCCACCGTAACCAGTGCAAAGCCTCGCGCGCGCAGGCCGTCAATCATCAGCGGCAGGGCGGCGCGGTCGGTGGCGCATTCTTCCGCGCAAAACGGATGCAGCAGGATGATGCTGCCGGGGCGGGCGGCGGCGACCGTTTGCGCGGCCATCGCCGCCGCCCCTTGCGCGCGGAAGCGGTCGGCATCCACATCCCACATCACCGTGGTGATACCGCGCTGTTTCAGCGCCCACGGCAGGCCGAGCAGCTTCTTGCCGTAGGGCGGGCGGAAATACGCCTTACCGCGATAGCCCGCGGCGCGGATTTGCGCTTCTGTATCGTCAATCTCGCGCGCGATAAAGGCGGGTGATTTCAGCAGGAAACGCGGGTGCGACCAGGAATGGTTGGCGAGCTGGTGTCCCTCGGCGACGATGCGCCGCGTGAGCTGCGGCTGCGCCGCCATCTGCGCGCCAATGGCGAAAAAGGTACCGCGCACCTGCTTCTCCGCCAGCGTCGCCAGCACCGCTTCGGTGGTCTGCGGCAGCGGTGCGTCGTCAAACGTCAGCGCGACCTGCGCCCGCCCGCCGTCGCCACGACAGACCAGTTCGCCGACAAGCTGAAAACAGCGGCTGTTCATCAGCCAGTAAACCGCCGCCAGCACGGACAGGCAGGCGAGGACGGCAAGGGTTTTGCGATAACGGCGGGGGTTCATGGGTTTCTCCGGGTTGTGGGCGATTTACATACACCTTGAGCGCTCAGGTGTATGTAAATGGGCGGGGTTTCGGGGGTGGATGCGGGAACAAATGCCTGCAATTCCGCCGTTCTACCCCCTCCCCCTGTGGGGGAGGGTTGGGGTGGGATTAGTGGCGGTACGCGCGGTGGTGTTTCGCCTGCCGTGTCGTAGGTCGGGCATTCATGCCCGACATCGTTATCGTTGGCCATATGGGCGACCTGCGTCGGTGGTTGAATGAACATCGGCGGTATGCGGGCTAACCCCACCCCCCGGTTCCCATGAAAAATGCTTTCGCCTTTTTCATGGGTGCCCTCCGCCCCTCCCCCACAGAGGGCGGGGCTTTCTCTCACGGCAACTTCACCTCCAGCGCCAGCGGCCACGGTTGCGCGCTGTCGCGGCGCAGGTAGCCGTCGCCGGTCATGCCGCCCTTGAGCAGGCGGTCATAGCGCCGCGCGACGTCCTTCGGCACGCGCAATTTGACGCGGAACACCAGCTTTTGCCGCTCGCTCATCGTCTCCACCGACTTCGGCGTGAACTGCGCCTGCTCCGCGATAAAGCCAATCTCCGCCGGGAAGACCGCGTCGATGCCGTCCAGCACGATGCGCGCCTCGTCGCCGACGCGCAGCGACGCCATCACCGCGTTCGGCACAAAGACATTCATATAAACGTCTTCCGGGTCGAGCAGGCTGATGACGCGGCTGCCCGCGCCGATGACCGTCCCCGGCTCAACCAGGCGGTACTCCACCCGCGCCGCCGCCGGACTGCGAATCGCCATGTCCGCATCGGCAGAGGCCGCCGTGTCCGCCTGCGCGGTGGCCTGCTTGACCCCCGCCTCGGCCTCGGCCACCGCCGCCTGACCCTGCGCGACCGCCGCCTGCGCTTCCGCCCGCGCCGCCTGCGCCGCCTTCACGCTCGCCACCGCGCGGTCAAAATCCGCCTGCCGCTTGGCCAGCTCCGACGCCGACACCAAATCCTCGCGCCGCATCTGCTTCGCATTGTCCAGCTCCAGCTTCGCCACCTTCTGCTGCTGCCTGTAGGCGGCGATTTCCGCGTCCGCCCGTGCGACCGTTTGCTGCGCCTGCTGTACGCCGGCACGGGCGCGCTGCACCAGCTCGGTGGCGCGCAAGGTCGCCGCCTGCGCTGCCGCCAACTGGCCGCTGCTCTGCGCCGAAGACAATTCCACCAGCACATCGCCGGGCTTTACCGCATCGCCCTCGGCAACACGCACGCGCTCCACCCGCCCCGGATAGAGGCTGGCGACATCGAGGCGGTTCAACTCCAGCCGCCCGTTGGAATGGACAACAAAATTCGGCAACGCCGCCGCCTCCTGGCGGTGATACGCCCACCAGCCGCCCCCGGCAGCCGCCGCGAGCAACACAAGCAATAAAACCTTTCTCATAAACCTCTCCAGTGATTCAAAAAAATGCGGTGCGATGCCACACCGGACTGCCCCCTCCTCCCCCTGTGGGGGAGGGGTTACTCGCGATATGTGCGGTGATATTTCAGGCATTACGCCTTGCACTCCGCATCCGCCACAAACAACACCTCCAGCGCCCAGTCAATGCGCTGCAACAGCGCCGCATCATCCGTCACCTGCGACGAAAACCCCGCCGCGAGAAAATCCGGCAACATCCCCGCCGCCTGCAACTGCGAACCGACCAGGAGCGGCGCCAGCACCGAGCCCATCAAAAACGACGAACGCTGCAACGGCGCGGCAGGCACCAGCAGCCCCTGCCGTTCGGCGCGGTCGAGCAAATCCAGCATCAGCGCGATATGGCGCATCCCGGCATAATCGCTGACAAACTCGCGCACCGCCGGCGCGGCCGCCGCATCGGCAAACACCCGCACAATCCAGTCCAGATGCGCGCGCGCAAAAAAAGCGAGAAAACGCATGGCATCGCGCAAATTCTCGCGCACGCCGCGACCGGGGCGCACCTGCAACTGCAACTCGGCAAAAGCGGCGTCGTATTTGCGCTGCAACACTTCCGCGACAAACGCCTCCTTGCTCGCAAACAAATGATGAAACATCCCCGGACTCAAACCCGCCTCGGCGGCGAGCAGCCGCACCGACAGGCGCTGATAACCGTGGGAAGGATAGAGCCGCATCCCGGCAGCGAGAAAAACCTCGCGCGCCGAATCGGACGGCGATTCAGAAAGGGCAGCAACAGACATCGGGATACCGTTCAGCTGATTGGACAAGTGTCCAAAGTATAAAACAGCCGCTGGACGGGTGTCCAGTCTTGGAATCGCCCAACCAAAAATACGAAAATAGTTATATTGGTCAACCAATCATTGTATTCAACCCCCGCCGGTGGCAAGATAGTGGCGAGAAGCGACCGCTTCCCCCGAAATCCATTCCCGCAACCCGGAGCAGACCATGAAAAAACTCATACTTTCCGCCGCAATCGCCACCGTCAGCCTCGCCGCCGTTGCCAAAGACGACCTGCAATACAGCAAGGCGACCGAACAGGCACTCAAGAGCGGCAAAATCGCCTACTTCATCGAAAGCAAAAAAGGCGCGGGCGAAAAAAACAACGCCGTTTGCGAAGACGGCCTGTTTTACAACGACCACTACCTCGCCGTGTTTGACGGCGCCACCGACAAATCCGGCAAAAGCTACGACGGCAAAAAAGGAGGTCGCGTCAGCCGCGACATCATCCAGGGCGTCTTCCAGAGCCTGCCGCCGAACACCGGAAAAGAAGAAATCCTGAAGCGCATCAACGACGAATACCAAAAATTCTACGCGGCGAACCGCGACATTGACTTCGCCAAAGAGCCACTGTACCGCCCGACGGCGACGCTCATCTGGTACAACCTTGACAGCAACGAACTGGTCGCCATCGGCGACTCCAAGGCGCGCATTGACGGCAAGAATTACAACGACGAAGAAAAACTGGTTGACACCTTAAACAGCGACCTGCGCGTCAAGACCATCAAAACCCTTGGTCTGACCGACGAGCAGGTGCGCGACAACGACGTCGGCCGCTACTACATCCTGCCGCTGTTGCAACGCCAGGCCGAATTTCAGAACAACCCGCAGGCGCCGGAAGCCTTCCAGTTCTGGGCGATTGACGGCTTCCCTATCCCGCCGGAAAAACTGCGCGTGTGGCAATTTGAAAAAGCGCCGCAAACCATCGAACTCAGCTCGGACGGCTACGAAACCTACCCGCCACAGGCGACCATCGACAGCTACGAAACCACGCTGAAAGCGGAGCTGGCGGACGACCCGATGCGCATCAAGCACCCGTCCACCAAGGGCGTGAGCAAGAACAACTACAGCTTCGACGACCGCGCCGTACTGATTTACCAGCGGCAATAGCGCGTCGGTTTCCCCTCCCCCGCAGCAAAGCGCAGCGGGGGAGGGGGTAGCGAACTCACGACTATTACCGCTATGGATTCATCCACTGACGCAGGTCGGCCATTTATGGCCGACATCGAAACGTCGGGCATGAATGCCCGACCTACGGCTATGACTACAAAACATCGGCGGAGAAACGGGCGAACCCCACCCCGGCCCTCCCCCACGGGGGAGGGAGCCGTTCTGCGGCAGATTCAAATAACTGCTGCCGTATCGCATATGGATAGTTATGAAATTATTGCTATTTTCGCAACCGATGAGTTCCCTCCCCCGCAGCGAAGCGCAGCGGGGGAGGGTTAGGGAGGGGGTAGCGAACTCATGATTATTACCGATATGGATTCATCCACTGACGCAGCTCGGCCATTTATGGTCAACATCGAAAACGTCGGGCATGAATGCCCGACCTACGGCTATGACTACAAAACATCGGCGGGGAAACGGGCGAACCCCACGGAGGAGGGGCATATTGGTTGCGGTCGCGGCAATGACTGCCGAATTTGCGACAGGCGCACCCTATGAGTCGGACAATACAATGGTCAAACAAAACTACAAAACTGGTTCACCATTTCTTGCATCAGGCGGATGGCGGTGGCAATATGTCGCCGCTACAGCCGCCACCGCGTTTGGCGTGCGCTATTTTTGGTTTAACACTTCCGCCCATTGCGGCGAACCATCAGGAGTAATCACACATGAAAACCACTTTTCGCTGGTATGGCGAAGGCAATGACACCGTCACCCTCGAACAAATCCGCCAGATTCCGAGCATGACCGGCGTCGTCTGGGCGCTGCACGATCTTGCGGCGGGCGAGGTCTGGCCGGAGACGCGCATCGCTGAAGTCAAGGCGCAGGCAGGCAAATACGGCCTCAATATTGACGTGGTGGAGAGCGTCAATGTGCATGAGGCGATCAAACTCGGCACGCCAGATCGCGAGCAATATATTGAGAACTATAAGGAAAGTCTGCGCAATCTGGGCAAGCACGGGGTGAAGGTCGTTTGCTACAACTTCATGCCGGTGTTTGACTGGATGCGCACCGACCTTTTCCATCCGATGGCTGATGGCGCGACCGCGCTGTTTTACGACGCCTCGGCGATGGAAGGCTTGGATCCCAAAGCCTTGGTGAAAAGCGTGGAAGAAGGCTCGAACGGCTTGACGCTCCCCGGTTGGGAGCCGGAGCGTCTCGCCCATCTAGACAAATTGTTCGACGCTTACAAATCCGTGAGCGAAGACGATTTGCGCCGCAACCTCAAGTATTTCCTCGAAGCCATCATCCCCACCGCCGAGCAGGCGGGTATCAAGATGGGCATTCACCCGGATGATCCACCGTTTTCCATCTTCGGCCTGCCGCGCATCGTCAAGAATTACAGCGACCTCAAGGCGATACTGGAGATGGTCGAGAGCCCCAGCAACGGCCTGACCCTGTGCAGCGGCGCACTCGGCCCGAACCCGGACAACGACATCGTGCAGATGATTCATGACTTCCACGAGCGCATCCCTTTCGCCCACATCCGCAACATCAAGCGCTTCGCCAACGGCGATTTCGTCGAAACCTCGCATTTGAGCAGCGACGGCTCGCTTGACATCGCCGCCATCGTCCGCGCCTATCACGACGTCGGCTTCACCGGCTACTACCGCCCCGACCACGGTCGCCACATTTGGGGCGAACAATGCCGCCCCGGCTACGGCCTCTACGACCGCGCGCTCGGCATCATGTACATTCAGGGCGTGTGGGATATGTGCGAAAAAGCAGCGCGGGGGCAGGCATGAAACTCACCCTGAACGCCCTGCAAAACAAGGCCTGGTGGCAGGAACACGGCTACGAACTGCCGCTGTACGACATCCCGCGCGTGCGCGCCGCCACCCTCGCCACGCCGCGCTGGCTGCACCTCGGCGCGGGCAACATCTTCCGCGCCTTTCTCGCCCATGCGCAGCAGCGCCTGCTCAACCAGCGCGACGCTGAAAGCGGCATCATCGTCGCCGAGGGCTTCGACCCGGAAATCATCGAAAAAGCCTACCGCCCCTGCGACAACCTGAGCATCTACGTCCGCCTCAAGGGCGACCGCACCCTGGACAAAATCGTCCTCGCCAGCGTCATCGAATCGCTGACCATGCGCGACCACTTCGAGCGCCTGCAAGCCATCGCCGCCGCGCCCAGCCTGCAACTGGTCAGCCTGACCATCACCGAAAAAGGCTACGCCATCAAAGACCGCGACGGCGCTTACTACCCCGCCGTCGCCGCTGACTTCAAGGACGGCACCACCCGCCCGCAAAGCTACATCGGCGACATTGTCGCCCTGCTGCACGCGCGCTGGCGCGCAGGTGGCGCGCCGCTCGCGCTGGTCAGCATGGACAACATGTCGCATAACGGCGAAAAACTGCGCGCCGTCATCATGGAATTCGCCCACGCCTGGCAAAGCGCTGGCCACGTCGCGCCCGAATTCGTCGCCTGGCTGGAGAGCACCAAAGTCGCCTTCCCGTGGACGATGATTGACAAAATCACGCCGCGCCCCGACCCCGGCGTCGCCGAACGCCTCAAAGCGGACGGCCTCGACGGCATGGAAGCGGTGATTACCGGCAAAAACACCTATATCGCGCCCTACGTCAACGCCGAAGAACTCGAATACCTCGTCATCGAAGACACCTTCCCCAATGGCCGCCCGCCGCTGGAACAGGCGGGCGTCCTCTTTGCCGACCGCGACACCGTGAACAAAGTGGAGACGATGAAAGTCACCACCTGCTTGAACCCCATCCACACCGCGCTCGCCATCTACGGCTGCCTCCTCGGCTACACCAGCATTCACGCTGAAATGCAGGACGCCGAACTGCTGGCGCTGGCGCGTGCCGTCGGCTACCGCGAAGGGCTGCCGGTGGTCGTCAACCCCGGCATCCTTGACCCGCAAACCTTCATCGACGAAGTGGTGAACGTGCGCCTGCCCAACCCCTACATCCCGGACACGCCGCAGCGCATCGCCACCGATACCTCGCAAAAACTCGCCATCCGCTTCGGCCAGACCATCAAGGCGCACGGCGCGAACGCGGCCGCGCTCACCGCCATCCCGCTGGTGCTGGCGGGCTGGTGCCGCTACCTGCTCGGCGTCGATGACAACGGCCAGCCGTTTGAATGCAGCTCCGACCCGCTGCTCGAAAGCGCACAGGCGAAACTGGCAGGCGTGCGCCTCGGCAGCGACAACCTCGGCAACGTACGCGAACTCCTTGCCGACACCGGCATCTTCGGCGTGGATCTGTACGCCGTCGGCCTCGGCGAGAAAGTGGAGGGCTACCTGCGCGAAATGCTTGCGGGCAACGGCGCGGTCAGGGCGACCTTGCGTAAACATTTAACGTAGGGTGGGGCTTGCCCCACCGCCGCGCCGCCATCGTAACAACCATAGGGTGCGCCTTGGCGCACCGTCCGCAGCAATGGTTTGGGCAATTTCCCTGCACGGGCGGTTACGGGCTTCGCCCTAACCGCCCCTACACGCTAAAACGTCGTAGGGTGGGGCTTGCCCCACCATGATGAACTTACAGCCAGTTCGTAGGTTGGGTTAGCGCGCAGCGCGTAACCCAACGAAACTGAACTACAAACCTCACCCCAAATGTTGGGTTACGGCTTCGCCTAACCCAACCTACACACTAAAACGTCGTAGGGTGGGGGCTTGCCCCACCGCCGCGCCGCCATCGCAAAAAACCATAGGGTGCGCCTTGGCGCACCGTCCGCAGCAATGGTTTGGGCAATTTCCCTGCACGGGCGGTTACGGGCTTCACCCTAACCGCCCCTACACGCTAACCCAACCTACCCATTCTAACGGTGGGTCAAGACCCACCCTACAACCTAAACCCATGAAAACCCTTGCACTTATCGGCGAATGCATGATTGAACTGAACGGCGAGCCGTTCGGCACCATGCGCCAAACCTACGGCGGCGACAGCCTCAACACCGCCACCTACCTCGCCCGCGTCGCCCCGCCCGATGCCGTCCGCGTCCACTACCTCACCGCGCTCGGCGATGACCCGCTCAGCCGTGGCATGAAAGCGCGTTGGCAGGCCGACGGCATCGACACCCGCCACGTCTTGACCGACCCCACGCGCCAACCCGGCCTCTACCTCATCCAGCTTGACGCCGCAGGCGAACGCACCTTCCTCTACTGGCGCAACCAGTCGGCGGCGCGCTACCTGCTGCAACACCCCGACTGGCCGCAGGTGGACGCCGCCCTCGCCGGATTTGATGCCATCTATTTGAGCGGCATCAGCCTCGCCATCCTGCCGCCCGCCGACCGCGACCGCCTCACCGACCGCCTTGCCGCCTGCGCCGCCCAAGGCGTACAAATCGTTTTCGACGGCAACTACCGCCCGGCGCTGTGGCAGAGCCGCGACGAGACCCGCGCCGCCTACGCCCGCCTCTTGCCGCACGTTCACTTGGCGCTGATGACCGATGACGATGAGCGCGCGCTGTGGGAGGACGCTGACGTGGAGGCCACCATCGCCCGCCTGCAAGCGGCAGGCGTGGACAAAATCGTGGTCAAACGCGGCGCTGATGGTGCGCTGTACGCGGCGTGCGACGAACGCATTGCCGTCAAGGGCGAAACCGTCGCGCGCGTGGTGGACACCACCTCGGCCGGCGATGCCTTCAACGCCGGCTTCCTCGCCCGCTATCTGCAAGGTGCGGATGCGGCAGAATGCTGCCGCGCGGGCAACCGCCTCGCCGCCATCGTCATCCAGCACAAAGGCGCTATCATCCCGGCAGAATACTGCCGCCTGGAAGGGTAGGGTGGGGCTTGCCCCACCGTGATGGACTTACTACCGGAAATACGGCAACCATCGCGCGAAAACCGCACCGTTCTGCTCCCTCCCCCTGTGGGAGAGGGGCGGGGTGGGGTTAAGCGATTCAACTCCGCTGCCAAACAAGACCGCCCGAAACCATTACCCCAACAACCAAAACCCCGGAGCCTCCATGAATATCGAAACCCTCACCCCCCGCCTGCAAGCGCTGAAAATCGTCCCGGTCATCGCCCTTGAGCGCGCCGAAGACGCGGTGCCGCTCGGCGCAGCGTTGTTGCAAAGCGGCATTCCTGCCGCCGAAATCACCTTCCGCACCGCCGCCGCCATTGACGCCATCCGCCGCCTGCGCGACGCCCAGCCGGAAATGCTCATCGCCGCCGGTACCGTTCTGAACGCGGCGCAGGCGAAAGCGGCGCAACAGGCGGGCGCGGATTTCATCGTCAGCCCCGGTTTCAACCCGAACACGGTCAAGGCCTGTCAGGACATGGGCATCGCCATCACCCCCGGCATCAACAACCCGATGGCGATTGAAGCGGCGCTGGAGCTGGGCATCCACACCGTCAAATTCTTCCCGGCGGAAGCCAGCGGCGGCCTCAAAATGCTCAAAGCGCTGCTCGCGCCGTATGCGATGCTGCAAGTGATGCCGACCGGCGGCATCGGCGTGAAAAACATCCGCGATTATCTCGCGCTGCCGAACGTCATCGCCTGCGGCGGCTCGTGGATGGTGGAAAAATCACTGCTCGCCGCGCAAAACTGGGACGAGGTCGCCCGCCTCTCGCGTGAGGCGGTGGCACTGGTGCAGGCGGCGTAAGGCATCCACCGGTGGGGTGGCGATAAAATGCCCATATCACCCCCACAACCGGAGAACCCGCCATGAAAAAAAAACCTGCTCCTTCTCGCCCTCGGCGCGACCACGCTGGCGCACGCCACCAACGAAGACGCGGCACAAACTGCGCAAACCTTCGCGCAGGCACTCATTGACGGCGACAGCGCCGCAGCCGCCGCGCTGCTTGCCATCCCGCCCGGCACCGCCGACAGCGCCCGTTACCGCAGCGCCATGCAACAATGCCTCGCGCAAATCCTCACCGCACAGCCGCTGCCCGCCCGCCGCATCATCGCGCACGACGTGCAGCACGACGGCAACGATTACACCGTCACCCTGCACGTCGAAACGCCGCAGGGGCGGGACAGCATGGGCGTCCCGCTTGCCCGCGATGCCGGCGGCTGGCGCGTTGCCCTGAGTGCCACCGACCTGGGCTGCAACCCGGATGCCAGCGGCTTTCCCGACCCGGCAAGCGCCGCCACCGCCTATCTCCAGACGCTCAACGGCTACGACTACGGCACGCCGCGCATCGGAGCCGTGCATTACCGCGACGATAAAAGCGCCGCCGAAGTCATCCTCAGCGGCAAGGGACACGCCGTTGTCCCCAACCCGGTAGAAGAACCCTACCGCATCGCACTCCAGACCTGGCGGCGCGGCGAACAGTGGATTGTGGACGAAAGCTGCGCCGGTCATTGCGTCCGCCCGCTGCCGCTGGCAGGGCAATAACGCTTGGCGGCGGTAACGGAAAATCTCCTTCTCCCGCTACGGCGGAGGGGATAATGAGACGATAAAGTATTTGATAGCGACACGTTTTGCGCGCGTGTATCAACTCGTAGGGTGAATGCCGAAGCTATCCGGTTGTTGGCTGAGGCGTAGCGCAATCCGTAATTTGCCGCCATCCCGCCCCAAAAAAACCGCCATCGCTGGCGGTTTTTTTGGGGTGCTACTGCGCGGGCGGGATGTTGATAGGCAGGCTTTGAAAGAGGTAGCCGTCAAATTCGGGCGCGTCCACGTCGGATAGCATCAGCAGGGTTTCGCGCACGTTTTCCAGGTGTTGCCACATCGCATGGCGCGCGGCGACCGGGTCTTTGCGTTTCAAGGCGTTCAAGATAACGCGGTGGTCTTCCAGCCAGCGCTGCCAGTAGGTGGTGTGGGTGATGTGGCGGTGCAGTTGTTCCCACATCGGGCTGGCGCGGCGCTGGAGCCAGAGGCGGTTGACGCTCTCGGCGAGAACGCTGTTTTGCGTCGCCTGGGCGACGCGCAGGTGGAATTGTTCGTCGCTGCTGTAGTCGGTGATGCCGTCGCGTACTTCCTGTTCCTGGATTTGCAGGATGCGTTGCAGTGCTTCGATGTCGGCTTTGGTGACGGTCAGCGCCGCCACTTCGGCGATGCTGCTTTCCAGTACTTGCCGCGCCTGCATCAGCTCAAACGGGCCGATGTCGCTGTCGTCGGTTTTCGCCGCGCCATCGTCGGGCAGGCGGACGATATAGACACCCGACCCCTGCCGCACTTCGACCAGTCCCTGGATTTCCAGCATGATCAGCGCTTCGCGCAGCAGCGCGCGGCTGACGTCAAGCTGTTCGGCAAGTTGGCGTTCGGCGGGCATTTTGTCGCCGACGGCGAAGCCGCCACGCCGGATGATTTGTCGCAGTTCGGCGGCGACTTCGGGGTAGCGGCGGCTGGTAACGATTTGGCTCATGGTTAGTGGGGTATGGAGGTTCAGCGTGCAGGTTATGCCGTCTGAAGGGCGGGGGCAAGGGGGCAGGGCAGGGGCAAGCCACGGAAAACCCGCTCGCGCGGGCTGCGGGGGCGGGTTGGGGTTTTGTGTGAGTTATTCGTTGTGGGTCGGTTGGGTGATTTACATACACTTGAGCGCTCATGGTGTATGTAAACGGTACAGGGGGCGCGGTGGGGCAAGCCCCACCCTGCGTTGTATCCGCTTATTTCGGCGCTTTTTCTTTGATGCGTTTGATGAGGTCGGCGGCCTGCGGTGAGGCTTTGGCCGCTTCGTCGTGCATCGGCAGGACTTTTGCGGCAAAGGCGGCGGTGTCCACGTCTTCCACGAAGGTTACGCCCAGTTTTTCTTTGGCTTCTTTGATGACTTTTTCGGTGTTTTCCGCCCACAGTTGTTTTTGCAGCATCATGGATTCGCGCGCGGCTTTTTTGATGGCTTGTTGTTGTTCCGGGGTGAGTTTGTCCCAGTCTTTGGTGCTCATGACGAGGACGTCCGGGATCATGGTGTGGCGGTCGTAGCTGTAATATTTGGCGACTTCGCCGTGGCGGTTATCGACCAGCGCCGATTCGTTGTTTTCGGCGCCGTCAACCACGCCTTGTTGCAGGGCGGTGTAGAGTTCGCCAAAGGCGATGGGCGTCGGGTTGGCGCCGAGCAGTTCAACCATTTTGACGGCGGTCGGGCTGGGCTGGACGCGGATTTTCATGCCTTTGAGGTCGTCCGGGGTTTTGATGGCTTTGCCCGCGTAGAAGGAGCGGCTGCCCGCGTCGTAGTAGGTGATGCCGATGAAGCCTTTGTCTTTGGAGGCGTTCAGGATTTCTTCGCCGATGTCGCTGGTGAGGACGTCGTAAAAGTGGTCTTGGTTTTTGAAGATGTAGGGCTGGTTGAAGACGCTGTAGAGCGGCTCGAATGCTTCCAGTTCGGCGGCGTTGCTTTTGGCGAGTGCCAAGCCGCCGCTTTGTACGAGTTCGACGGATTCGCGTTGTGTGCCGAGTTGGGCGTTGGGGTAGATGCGGATTTTGACTTCGCCGTTGGTGTATTCCTTCACTTTGTCGGCAAAGGCCTGCATCGCTTTGTGGACGGGGATGTCCTTGCTTTGGTTATGGCTCAGTTTGAGGGTGACGGCGGCTTGTGCGCCCAGCGCCAGGGTGGCGACGGCGGCAGCCAGTAGTGCTTTTTTGAGGTTTTTCATGTGAAGCTCCGTTAAGATATGGGGATTCAAGGTGATGAGGCTATCTTGCCTTTCTTCTCGACCAATGTCAATAATTGGTTGACCGATTATCTGGCGCTGGTTAAACTGCGCTTGTCGCCCGCTTGTAACTGTTGGTGACAACGGGTTGCGGCGGGCGGTTCGCTGCGCTGGAGGCGGTTATTCCGCTTTGGGTGCAGTCGCTACGCGGATGGTTTGCTGCCCCCACCCTCCGGTTCCCATGAAAAAGGCTTTCGCCTTTTTCATGGGTGCCCTCCGCCCCTCCCCCACAGGGGGAGGGGGTGCTGCCTTTTTCCTTTTCTTTTGCTGGAGTTTGTCATGTCTGATTCGCCGTCTTTGTTGCCGCGTTCGCGGCTGGATGTGCTCGCGTTGTGGGTGCAACGGGTTAACGGGTTTGTCTTGACCGTGCTGGCGTTTGCGCTGGTTGCGTGTGTGGTGTGGCAGGTGGCGTCGCGCTATGTCACCAGCACGCCCAGCACCAGCACCGATGAGCTGGCGCGTTTTATGTTCATGTGGATTGGCTTGCTCGGTGCGGCGCAGGCGTCGGCGACGAAGCAGCATCTGGCGATTGATTTGTTGGCGATGCGGCTCAAGGGCGTGGCGAAGCGCACGCTCAATGTGGTGATTGAGCTGTGCATTATTGTGTTTGCGGCGCTGGTGATGGTTTATGGCGGCTCGCTGCTGACGGCGAAGACGTTTGCCAATGCGCAGGTGACGCCCGCGTTGCAGGTGCCGATGGGTTATGTCTATTTGGTGGTGCCGCTGGCCGGGGCGCTGCTGGTGTTTTTTGCACTGGTGGCGATTGTCGATGCGTTGCGCGCGGAGGAATGAGCCATGTCTGTTGAGCTGTTGAGTATCCTCGTTCTTTTTGGCGTCTTTTTCCTGCTGATGTTTTTGAGCGTGCCGGTGTCGGTCTCCATCGGCCTCGCCACGATTGCGACGGTGCTGTTGTCGCTGCCGTTTGACAATGCGATGTTCGTCACCGCGCAGAAGATGATTACCGCGCTGGACAGTTTCGCCCTGCTGGCGCTGCCGTTTTTTATCCTCGCCGGGAATATCATGAACCGGGGCGGTATCGCGATGCGGCTTATCAATCTGGCGTTGGTTCTCGCAGGACGACTGCCCGGCGCGCTGGCGCACTGCAACGTCATCGCCAATATGCTGTTTGGCTCGATTTCCGGCTCGGCGGTCGCGGCTGCGGCGGCGGTCGGCGGCACGATGGGCGAGATGCAGCGCAAGGCGGGTTATGACCCCGGCTATGCGGCGGCGGTCAATATCGCTTCCTGCCCGACCGGGCTGCTGATTCCGCCGAGCAATACTTTCATTGTGTATTCCACCATTTCCGGCGGTACTTCGGTCGCGGCGCTGTTCCTCGCCGGATATTTGCCCGGCATCCTGATGGGGCTGGGCATCATGGTCGTCGCCGGTATCATCGCTTACCGCAAGAAATTGCCGGTGAACGAGCGCGTGCCGCTGAACGTCGCCGTCGGCGCGTTTTTGCAGGCGATTCTGCCGCTGTCGCTGATTGTTATCGTCATCGGCGGTATCGTCAAAGGCACCTTCACCGCCACCGAAGGCTCGGCGATTGCCGTGGTCTATGCGCTCTTCCTCGCCGTGGTTGTTTACCGCGAAATCAAGCTGAAAGACCTGCCGAAAATCTTTTTGGATTCCATGGTGACCAACGCCATCGTCATGCTGCTCATCGGCTGCTCCTCCGGCATGAGCTGGGCGATGGCCAACGCCGACATCCCCGGCATCATCGAAGACGCCATCCTCGCCCTCTCGCAAAACAAGGTCATCATCCTGCTGACGATTAACCTGATTTTGCTCATCGTCGGCTTCTTCATGGACATGACCCCCGCCATCCTCATCTTCACCCCGATCTTCCTGCCCATCGCCGAATCGCTCGGCGTGGACCCGGTGCATTTCGGCGTGATGATGACCTTCAACCTCTGCATGGGCATCGTCACCCCGCCGGTGGGCAGTTGCCTCTTCGTCGGCTGCTCGGTCGGCAAAGTGCGGCTGGCGCAAGTCATCCCCTATATGCTGCCGATGTACATCGCGATGATCATCACCCTGCTGCTCGTCACCTTCATCCCGCAAATCTCGCTCTTCCTGCCGCAACTGCTAATGGGCTACGGAGGCTAAACCATGCAAACCCTCAAAAACTGGACGCTTGACCACGAAAACCCGGACGGCATCACCCTTGCCGTCGAAGACCGCCACCTGCTGCACATAATCACGCTGGAAGACGACATCTGGCGCGTCTGGCTGCAAAAAAACGGCGAAACCGCACTTGACCGCAGCTGGCTCATCTCGCCGCCGGACGCACCCAACGGTGAAACCGGCCGCCCGCGCGACAGCCGCGCCGGATTCACCTGCCCGCCCGTTACCATCAGCGAAACCGCCGACGGCCTCACCGTCAGCGGCAGCCGCCTGCGTCTGCACATCCGCCGCCCGCTGCAACTCGTTTGGGAAGCGCTGCAAGACGGCGACTGGCAGCCACTCGCCGCCGATCGTCCGACCGGCGCCTACGAACTCGGCCGCCGCCGCGACACCATCGCCCACTACCTGACGCACGACCCGCGCGACCGCATCTACGGCCTCGGCGAAAAAGCCGGAACCGTTGACCGCAGCGGCAAAAAATACGAGATGCGCAGCCTCGACGCGCTCGGCTACAACGCCGAAACCACCGACCCGCTCTACAAACACTGGCCGTACTACCAAGTACGCAGCGCGGCGGGGGCGCACTACGGCGTGTTCTACGACAACCTCAACACCGCCCGCTTCAACATGGGCAACGAAATCGACAACTACCACCCGCGCTACCGCAGCTACCACGCCGAAGGCGGCGACCTCGACTACTACCTCATCCACGGCGCCAGCATCGCCGCCATCACCAAACGCTTCCTGCACCTCACCGGCAAAAACACCTTCCCGCCCAAATGGAGCCTCGGCTACTCCGGCTCCACCATGAGCTACACCGACGCCCCCGACGCGCAGCACCAATTACAACAATTCATCGCGCTCTGCCGCGAGCACGCCATCCCCTGCGACAGTTTCCAGCTCTCCTCCGGCTACACCACCATCGGCAACAAACGCTACGTCTTCCACTGGAACCACGACAAAATCCCCGACCCGAAAGCACTCGCCCAAACCTTCCGCGACGCGGGCATCCGCCTGGCCGCCAACATCAAACCCTGCCTGCTGCACGACCACCCGCGTTACCGCGAAGCCGCCGCAAAAAACCTCTTCGTACAAGACAGCGACAGCGGCGCGCCGGAAACCTCCATGTTCTGGGACGCCGAAGGCTCGCACCTCGACTTCACCAACCCGGCGACCGGCGTCTGGTGGCGCGACAACGTAAAAACCCAACTGCTCGACATTGGTATCTGTTCAACCTGGAACGACAACAACGAATACGAAATCTGGGACGGCGACGCACGCTGCCACGGCTTCGGCACACCGATTGCCATCCGCCACATCCGCCCGCTGATGCCCCTCCTCATGATGCAAAACTCCTGGCGGGCGCAGCGCGAACACAACCCGCTCGAACGCCCCTACCTCATCTCGCGCAGCGGCTGCCCCGGCCTACAACGCTACGTCCAGACCTGGAGCGGCGACAACCGCACCAGCTGGCACACCCTCAAATGGAACATCCGCATGGCAGCGGGTATGAGCCTCTCCGGCATGTACCACATCGGCCACGACATCGGCGGCTTCGCCGGCCCCAAACCCGACGCCGAACTCTTCCTGCGCTGGATCCAAAGCGCGCTGCTCCTGCCGCGCTTTACCATCCACTCCTGGAACGACGACCACAGCGTAAACGAACCGTGGATGCACCCCGCCATCACCGCCGCCGTGCGCGACGCCATCCGCCTGCGCTACCGCCTCATCCCCTACCTCTACACCCTGCTGTGGCAGGCGGCAACCCAAGACGAAGCCATCGTCCGCCCCACCTTCCTCGACCACGAACACGACGAACGCACCTACGCCGACACCGACGACTACCTGATCGGCCGCGACCTCCTCGTCAGCCCCGTCACCGCGCCCGGCGTGCGCGCCCGCGACATCTACCTGCCGGACAACACCCTCGGCTGGTACGACTACCACAGCGGCGAGTACCACAGCGGCGGCCAGACCCTGCACATACAAACCCCGCTCGAACAACTACAACTCTACGTGCGCGCGGGCAGCATCATCGCCGAAGGCGCGCTAATGCACGCCGACAGCCCCGCTGCCGATACCGAACGCACCCTGCGCCTCTACCCGGCCAAAGGCAACGAAAAAAGCGAAGGCACCCTCTACGACGACAACGGCACCGCGACAGACGGCGAACACTGGCAACTACACTGGCGCCTGCACGGCCACGGCGACGAACTCTACCTGCGCCTCGACACGAGCGGCGACTACCAACCGGCCTACCTCGACAACCTGCGCGTCACCCTGCCGCCGAATGAGACCCGCCGCCTCATCATCAGCGGCAACCTCGCCGTACAACAAACGTAGCGTAGGGCTTGCCCCCCTACCCTTCCCTAAAAACCCCGGAGCCTCCCATGCAAACCTTCCTCACCGACGACTTCCTCCTGCACAACGACACCGCGCGCGTCCTCTACCACGACCACGCCAAACACCAACCCATCTACGACTACCACTGCCACCTGCCACCGGCGGACATCGCCGCGAACCGAGCGTTCGCCGACCTGACCGCCATCTGGCTCGAAGGCGACCACTACAAATGGCGCGGCCTGCGCACCCTCGGCATCGCCGAACGCCTCATCACCGGCAACGCCAGCCCGCGTGAAAAATTCCAAACCTACGCCGAAGCCGTGCCGCACTTCATCGGCAACCCGCTCTACCACTGGACGCACCTCGAACTCAAGCGCCCCTTCGGCATCACCACCCTCCTCAACGGCGACACCGCACAAAGCGTCTGGGACGAAGCCAACGCCCGCCTCGCCGAACCCGCCTTCACCGCGCGCGGCATCCTCGAACAAATGAACGTCAAAATGGTCGGCACCACCGACGACCCGGTGGACGACCTCGCGCATCACGCCGCCATCGCCGCCGACCCGACCTTTAACATCGCCATCCGTCCCAGCTTCCGCCCGGACAAAGCGCTGAAAATCGAACACGGCGACTACCTCAACTACCTGCAAAAACTCGAAGCCGCAAGCGGCTACACCATCCGCCGTTTCCACGACCTGACCGCCGCACTCGCGCAACGCCTCGACCACTTCGCCGCGCACGGCTGCATCGCCGCCGACCACGGCCTCGAAATCCTGCGCTACGCCGCCGTCCCCGACGAACAAACGCTGGATGCCATCCTCGCCTTGCGCTTCAACGACAAACCGCTGACCGACAACCAAATCGCCCGCTTCCAGACCGCGCTGCTCGTCTGGCTCGGCCGCGAATACTACCGCCGCGGCTGGGTCATGCAACTGCACATCGGCCCTATCCGCAACAACAACAGCCGCATGTACGCCCGCCTCGGCGCCGACAGCGGCTACGACTCCATCGGCGACCACCCCATTGCCGACAACCTCGCCGCCCTCTTGGACGCGATGGACAAGACCAACGAACTGCCGAAAACCATCCTCTACACCATCAACCCGCGCGACAACGCCCTGCTCGCCACCATGTGCGGCAACTACCAGGGCGAAGGCGTGCGCGGCAAAGTGCAATACGGCTCCGGCTGGTGGTTCAACGACCAAAAAGACGGCATGATCGAACAACTGACCACGCACGCGCAGATGGGCATCCTCTCCACCTTCGTCGGCATGCTCACCGACAGCCGCAGCTTCCTCTCCTACACCCGCCACGAATACTTCCGCCGCATCCTCTGCAACCTCATCGGCGGCTGGGTTGAGGCAGGCGAAGCGCCGCGCGACCTCAAACTGCTCGGCACGATGGTAGAAAACATCTGCTACGGCAACGCCGCCCGGTATTTTGACCAATAGGGCAGGGCGCCTGCGCACACCCGAACCGCCGCATTGCGGCGGTTTTTTGCTTGCGCGCCGCGCAGCGGTCGGCGTTAAGATAGCCGCCCTTTCATTTTGGAGACTTGCATGAACACCGTCGTCGTTATCCCCGCCCGTTATGGCTCAACCCGCCTGCCCGCCAAGCCGCTGCGGCTGATTGCGGGCGTGCCGATGGTGGTGCGCACCGCGCGGCAGGCGGTTGCCAGCGGTTTTCCGGTGTGGGTCGCCTTTGATGACGCCCGCATCGGCGCCTTGCTGGAAGGCGAGGCGGCGGTGCAGGGCATTTTGACCCGCGCCGATCATGAGAACGGCACCGAGCGGCTGTGCGAGGTCGCCGGGCGCCGCGGCTGGGCGGATGACACTATTGTCGTCAATGTGCAGGGCGACGAGCCGCTGTTACCGCCCGCGCTGATTGACGAGGTGGCGGCGGCGCTGGCGGCGCGACCGGAGGCGGCGGTGGCGACGCTTGCCGCGCCGTTTGACGCGCAGCACTCGCCTGCGGCGGCGACCACGGTCAAGGTCGTCTGCGACCAGGCCGGGCTGGCGCTGTATTTCAGTCGCGCCGCGATTCCCTATGTGCGCGATGCCGACGGCGTTTCCGGCGCGTTTCCTTATTTGCGCCATATCGGCATTTATGCGTATCGCGTCTCAGCCTTGAAACGCTATCCGCAGCTGGCGCCGACGCCGCTGGAGCAGGCGGAGAAGCTGGAGCAGTTGCGCTTTTTGGAACACGGCCTGCGCATTGCCGTCGGTGTGGTGAAGGAAGCGCCGCCGCCGGGGGTGGATTGTGAGGCGGATTTGCAGCGGGTGGAGGCGTTTTTGCGCGGCGTGTAGGGGGCGTTTATAGTCAGGTTTCCTCTTTCGTGTATGTATAGCGGAATAAACTTGAAACAACCCGAATTCAAGCCCTGTGTAGTGAACGGAAGCAAGGCAACGCGCCGATATGCTCCCTCTCCCCGTGGGACTGGAACAGCTCGCGCAGCGAGAGAGGGCTGGGGTGAGGGTAGCAAACGTGAAAAATAGACTTTTGATTCCATCAATCTTATTGCTTACCCCCACCCCGACCCTCCCCCGCTGCCACGCCCTGCAGGGGAGGGGGAATTCGGCGTAGCAATGCAAATTTGTGTGTATAACCGGGATTTTGAACAGGCTCTTACATACAGCTGAGCGCTCTTGGTGTATGTAAATAGATGTAGGGTGGGGCTTGCCCCACCATGGTGCAGGTCGGGCATTTGCCCTGCTTGCGATTTTGAGGTTTTTGTCGTGAAGCGGTATTGGTTTTTTGGCGGTGGGGCAAGCTCCACCCTACGTTTTTATTTCAGTCAGTTTTTATGAGCGAGCAGCAATCCCGGCTTTTTGATCCGAAGATTTTTTTGAGTCATGTGGCGACGTTGCCGGGCGTTTATCAGATGCGCGATGCCGACGGCAAGGTGCTGTATGTCGGCAAGGCGAAGAATTTGCGCAACCGGCTTTCCAGTTATTTTCGTGACAACGGCATGAGCGCGAAGACGCGCGCCTTGATGAAGCAGGTGGTCGATATTGATACGACGATTACCCATACGGAAACGGAAGCGCTGATTCTGGAGAATAATTTGATCAAAACGCATTTGCCGCGTTTCAATATTCTGCTGCGCGATGATAAATCTTATCCGTATATTGTCTTGTCGGCGCATGAGTTTCCGCGCCTTTCGCTGCATCGCGGCGCGCGCAAACAGGGCGAGTTTTTCGGGCCGTTTCCGAATGTGCAGGCGGCGCGTTATTCGCTGGAGGTGCTCGCCAAGGTATTCCGTGTGCGTCAATGTGAGGACAGTTTTTTTGCCGCGCGCAGCCGTCCCTGTTTGCAGTATCAGATTGAGCGCTGTTATGCGCCGTGTGTGGGCTATATTGACAAGAAAGCCTATGCGGAGACGGTGGCGCATACCCGCGATTTTTTGAATGGCCGCAGCGAGGTGTTGTTGCAGGAATTGACGGCAAAGATGGAGGCGGCGGCGGAGGCGCGCGCGTATGAGCAGGCGGCGCTGTTGCGCGATCAGTTGGTGCAGTTGCGCAAGATTACCGAGAAGCAGCATATGGTCGCGGGCGAGGCGGATGCGGATGTGCTGGCGGTGGCGACGGCTTATGGCGAGGCGTGCGTGCAGGTGCTGTTTTTCCGCGACGGGCATAATGTGAGTTCGCAGGCGTTTTTTCCGAAGTTGCCGGAGGAGGCGCCGGAGGCGGAGATTCTCGCCGCGTTTATTGCGCAGTTTTATCATGAGCGAAGCGCGCCGCCGCAGCTCGTGATTAGTCATGCGCTGGAGGACGGCGCGACGATTGCCGCCTGGCTCGGCGAGAAGAGCGGGCGCAAGGTGTCGCTCAATGCCAAGCCGCGTGAGGCACGGCGCAAGTGGCTGGAGATGGCGGAGGAGAATGCGAAATTGAGCCTGGGGCTGCGCCTTTCCGGCAAACTGACGATGCAGCAGCGGTTTGCCGCGCTGGCCGAGGCGTTTGCCTGGCCGGATGTGCCGGAACGGCTGGAGTGTATTGACATCAGCCATACGCAGGGCGAGGCGACGGTGGCGTCGTGCGTGGTCTTTGACCGCCGGGGCGCGCTGAAAAGCGATTACCGCCGCTACAATATCCGCGAGGTGACGGCAGGCGATGATTATGCCGCCATCCGCCAGACGGTCAGCCGCCGTTTTGAGCGCATTCAGAAGGAAGACGGCGTGTTGCCGGATGTGCTGTTTATTGATGGCGGCAAGGGGCAGTTGCGGCAGGCGGTGGAGGTGTTCAACGAGCTGGGCATCAGCGGCGTGCATCTGGTCGGCGTCGCCAAGGGGCAGGGACGCAAGGCGGGACTGGAGCAGTTCTGGTTTCCGCATGAGGAGGTGCCGCGCTATTTGCCGTCGGACAGTCAGGCGATGCAGCTCATTGTGCAAATCCGCGACGAGGCACACCGCTTCGCCATCACCGGCCACCGCGCCGGACGGGCGAAAAACAGCAAGCGCTCGCTGCTGGAACAAATCCCCGGCGTGGGTGCCAAACGCCGGCAGGCGCTGCTAAAATACTTTGGCGGTCTGGCGCAAATCCGCCGCGCGGGCGTTGAGGATCTGGCGAAGGTGCCGGGCGTCAGCGAGGCGCTGGCGAAGGAAATTTATGCTGTTTTACACGAGGGATAAGCGATGAATGCCACTTTCAAAAAATTCTTCAGCGGTTGGGCGATGAAACTCACCATTCTGCGGGTGGCGCTCATTCCCCTGTTTATCATCACCTACTATTTCCACCCGGAAAGCTGGCAGCAATGGCTGGCGCTGTGGATTTATACCGTCGCCTGTATCAGCGATTTTCTCGACGGCTGGCTGGCGCGCCATCTCAAGGAAGAAAGCGCATTCGGCGCCTTCCTCGACCCGGTGGCGGACAAACTGATGGTCGCCGCCGTGCTGATTGTCCTCGTCCAGCAAAACCCGCACGTCTGGCTGATGCTGTGCGCGCTGATTGTCATTGGCCGCGAAATCTGGATATCCGCGCTGCGCGAATGGATGAGCGGCATCGGCCATCGCGGCGTGGTCGCGGTCGCCAAAATCGGCAAATGGAAAACCACCGTGCAAATGTTCTCGATGGGCTTCCTCATCTTCCGCGAGCCGTGGCTCGGCCTGCCCATCTGGCGTATCGGCCAGGTGTTGCTCATCATCGCCGCCATCCTCACCATCGCCTCGATGTGGCAATACACCGCCGCCGCCTACCGCTACTTCCGCGAAGCGATGACCCCGGCGGCACAAAGCCCGAACGTGTAGAATGCCGCGCGAATCCCCCCGGAACACCCCATGAATCCCACCCTCATCAGTCAGCGCTTTCGCGGTTTCCTGCCCGTAGTCATTGACGTCGAAACCGGCGGCTTTGACGCCAAAAAAGACGCGCTGCTCGAAATCGCGGCGGTGCTGGTCAACTTCGACGACAACAACCGCCTCTGCCGCACCCACACCATCCACTACCACATCCACCCCTTTCCCGGCGCGAACATCGACCCCGAAGCGCTGAAAATCACCGGCATCGACCCCTACCACCCGCTGCGCCCGGCGTATCAGGAAGACAAGGCCGCCGAGCGCTTCTTCGACGAAATCCGCGCCTACCAAAAACAACAAGAATGCACGCGCTCCATCCTCGTCGGCCACAACGCCACCTTCGACCTCGGCTTCATCAACGCCTTTGCCGAACGCACCGACTACAAACGCAACCCCTTTCACCCCTTCAGCGTCCTCGACACCGTATCATTGGGCGCGCTCGCCTACGGTCAGACCGTGCTGGCGCGCATCGCCCGCCAGGGCGGCTTTGACTACGACAGCGAAAAAGCGCACGGCGCCAAATACGACGCAGAACTCACCGCCGACATCTTCTGCCACATCATCAACACCTGGGCAGAAAAAATCGGCTACAGCTGGCCCGCCAGCGAGGAACAACTATGAACGACATCGCAACCCTGACCCCGCCGAAAGGCTGGAAAGTGCTGAACGACAGCCAAAAACAACAATTCATCAACGAACACCTCGGCGGCGTGGACGACATCATCGCCATCGCCGTGCCGGATGGTGGCGACGGCAGCGTCTTCGCCCAACTGAGCTACCGCCCGGCGGGCTACGTTGATGACAACATCCCCATTGACCCGACCCGCATCCGCCAGGGCATCAGTGAAGACCTTGACATCCTCAACCAGGAAAGCGGCCTCACCGGCAGCGAAGCGGTGCGCTGGAAAAGTTTCGCGCCCGCGCCCAAATACGACAACGCCAGCCGCTGCGTTGAATACGGCGTTGAGCTCAACATCGGCCAAGACCCCGCGCTCAACCTCTACAAAATGTGCCTGGTGCGCAACGGCGCGCTCGTCCTGACGCTGGTCGGCAAGCCCGGCGACGGTCTCAGCCTGCAAGGCTGGCGCGTCACCCCGCAAGACAGCCTGCGCTACGAACGCTTTGACCCGAAAAGCGACCCGCGCGCCGAAGGCACCATTATCAACCTGCTGCTGATGAACCGCTTTATCTGACAAGCAGAAAAAGAAAAAAGCCGGAAACCTTCCGGCTTTTTTCATGCGTGGCAACAATGGGCGGGCTAACCTTTCAGGCCAAACGTCACCCGCAACCAGCCAATACGGCGCACACCTTCATAACACAAATACGAAAAGACAAACGTCAGTGTCAGCAGCAACAAATAATACTGCGAATTGGATAATCCCGGATCATCCAGCATCCAGCCGAGCATAATCACCAGCGGGTGATGCACCAAATAAATGACGATGGCGGAATTAATCAAATAGCGCACCACACGATTCGCCTCGCGTTGCACATGATAAAAATACCAAAACAACAAAAAGGCGATAGCGCCGGAGGACACCATCTGATTCAGCCGCTGCAAAATCATGCCTTCCGTATCCGGCGGGAAAGGCTCATAAAAATGCAGACCGTTCACATAAGTCAGTGCGGTGGTGGCCAATGCCAACAAGGCAAGCCCCCACAAGGCGCGATGACTGATTTTGTCGAGAATATCCTGATGAAAATAGAGCAGGGAGCCGGCGAAATAAAACGGATAATACTGCACGCCATGCAGCACAAAGAAATTATATAAAGTGCTGATGTCGCCACCCAAATTCCATGATTCCCCATTCCAGTAAATCAATGCGGCGTATCCCAGCCAGCCAATCGTGACCACCAGCAGGCAGGGCAACAGTCCCATGCGGGCAAACACCCCGCGCGGCAGCAACATATCTATCGTGGCAAATACCATCAGGCAAATCAAAAACCAGCCGTGCATGACCCAGCGCCACAAATCATAATGCGCCCACTGATAATCCATAAAAATACTGCCGAAGGCCTGCAACACAAAATTGACGCCGAGACAGCCAAGCAGCAGCGGCACCAATACTCGTTTCAGTCGCGCCCGCCAAAAAACCTGCTTGTCCTTGCGTGTCAGCGTCATTTGCGCGAGAAAACCGGAGACCATAAAAAAAGCCTCCATACGGAACAAATGCTCAGGATAAATCGACGCATAAAGCGCCATGCTCTGATGATACGGACTGGCATAGACAAACGCCGCAAATGGCGACAACACCGCCGCCGCGTGCCAAAACACGCCAATCAGCATCAGCGCCGCGCGCAACTCGTCCAGCCCGTGAAAATAGCGCGGCGCGGGGGCGGCAATGGGGGCGATTACAGTCTTGATAACCCTACTCCGGTAGCAGAAAACGGCGCCATTATTCACAAAGCACAAACAAATGGAAACTTACCTTTTCAAAACCCGCCAGGCCGCGCCGTTGCTATACCCAAAGCGGGTCAAATAAGCTAAAATTGCAGCCAGGCCCAACAACATAAAGGAAACTGTCATGTTACATGAATACCGCGACCTGATTGCCGAACTGCGCCAAAGTGACAACCACTTTGCCCGCCTGTTCAACGAGCACAACGCCCTCGACGAAGAAATCAACCGCATGGAAAGCGATGCTGCCGTCTCGGCGAACAGCCATCAGGACATCGAGTCGAAAAAACGCGAAAAACTCGCGCTGAAAGACAAAATCTACGACTACCTGCGCAAAATCGAAGCCGAACGCCGCAGCTAAGCGCACAACCCGAAAAAGCCCCGTGCCAACGGGGCTTTAATTTTGCCCGCCATGAAAACGCTTACCCTTGACATTGACGGCTTCGACTACAACGCCCGCGGCGTTGCGCGATGCGACGGCAAAACCACCTTTGTCAGCGGCGCCCTGCCCGGCGAGCGCGTTGTCGCCCGCATTACCGCCGACAAAAAACGCTTTCTCGAAGCCGAAACCGTACAAATTCTTACCCCCTCGCCCGACCGCATCGTTCCCGCCTGCACCCATTACGACGACTGCGGCGGTTGCGCGCTGCAACACGCGAGCGATACCGCGCAACATCGCCTCAAAGAAAGCGTCTGGCTGGAGCAACTCGCCCGCATCGGCAAAACCGCGCCGACGCGCGCCCTGCCCGCCATCAGCGGCGAGCCCTGGCATTACCGCTCGCGTGCCCGCCTCGCCTGGGACGATGCCCGCCAGGTGCTTGGCTTCCGCGGTCGCGCCTCGGCGCGCGTGGTCAATATTGAGCGTTGCCTCACCCTGCCGCAGGCGATTTCTGCCCGTCTGCCCGACATCCGCGCCCTGTGCCGCCAACTCGCGCAACAGACCGCCATTCACGGCGTGGATATTAGCGAAGGCGACGGCGTGACCGTGTTGCGCATCCGCCTGCAAGACGCCATTGGCGACCGCCTCGTCGCCGCAACTGCCGCCCGCTGGAACGAAACTGCAGCGCAACCGTGGCAAATCTGGCTGCAAAGCGGGCGCGACCGCGTCACCAAACATCCCGCCGCCGCGCCGCCACTTGCCTACGCCTTGCCCGCTTACGACCTCACCCTGCCTTACGCGCCGGACGATTTCACCCAGGTGAACAAGGCACTCAACCGCGAACTGGTCGCCATCGCGCTCGCCGCACTGGACTTCCAGCCAGGCGAACGGGTGCTGGATTTCTTCTGCGGCCTCGGCAATTTCAGCCTGCCGCTCGCACAAAGCGGCGCGGAAGTGCTGGGGCTGGAAGGCGTGGAGGAAATGGTTGCGCGTGCGAATGCCAACGCCGCCGCACAGGGGCTTGCCGACCGCTGCCAGTTCCGTCGCGCCGACCTCTTTGCCGTCACGCCAAAACAACTGCAAGGGTGGGGCAGGGCAGGGCGCTGGTTGCTGGACCCGCCGCGTGCCGGGGCGCAGGCGCTATGCGCAGCGCTGGACACGAAACACGCACCGGCGCGCATCGTTTACGTTTCCTGCAATCCCGGCACCCTCGCCCGCGACGCCGCCATCCTCACCCAAAAAGGCTACCGCATGGAAAGTGGCCGGCTGCTGCATATGTTCGCGCAGACGGCGCACGTGGAAAGTCTCGCGGTGTTTGTGCGTGACTAGTTCGCCGCGTCATGGTCAGCCCGGATGTTGTTCCGCTGCTTGCAACGCTTCTGCCGCTTCCATCCACGCCGCCTCCGCCGCATCGAGCGCTTTTTGCGTCTCGCTTTGTGCGGCAAGGGTTTCTTTGAGCTTTTCTTTGTTCTCCGCTTCGTACAGGGCGGGGTCGGCAAGGGCGGCTTTGTGTTGCTCCAGCGCCGCTTCCAGTTTGGCGATGGTTTTTTCTTGTGCTTCTACCGCCTGTTTCAGCGGGCGCAGGCGTTGCCGCTGTTCGGCTTCGCGCCGTTTTTGTTCCTGGCGGCTGTCGCCACTGTTGGCGGGGGATGCGGCGCTGTTGTTCACCGCCTGGCGGCTGGCATTGAGGTAGCGGTGGTAGTCTTCGAGGTCGCCGTCAAACGGCTGCAGTTTGCCGTCGGCGACAAGGCGGAATTCGTCGCAGGCGACGCGCAGCAGGCTGCGGTCGTGCGAGATGATGAGCATCGCCCCGTCGTAGTTTTGTAGCGCCAGCGTCAGCGCGTCGCGCATTGCCAGATCCAAGTGGTTGGTCGGTTCGTCCAGCAGCAAGAGGTTGGGGCGCTGGGCGATGATGAGCGCCAGCGCCAGGCGGGCTTTTTCGCCGCCGGAGTATTGGCCGACCGGGGCGCTCGCTTTGTCGCCGTGGAAGCCGTAGCCGCCGAGGCGGTTGCGGTGCTGTTGTTCGCTTTCTTGCGGCAGGATGCGTTGCAGATGCCAGAGGGGGTCGTGTTCGCCGCGCAGGGCATCGAGCTGGTGCTGGGTAAAGTAGCCGATGCGCGTGTTTTTGTGCGCTTCGATGCTGCCGGAGAGCGGCGCCAGTTCGCCCGCCAGCGCTTTCATCAGGGTACTTTTGCCCGCGCCGTTGCGGCCAAGGATGCCGATGCGCGCGTCGGCGGCGATGCGCAGGGTGATTTCCTGCAGGATGGTTTTGTCGCCGTAGCCGAGGCGGGCTTTTTGCGCGATGAGTGCCGGGTTGGGGTGGTTTTCGGCGGGCTGGAAGGCGAGCTGGTAATCGGTTTCGGGCGGCGGTGGCGGCGCGGCGTCGAGTTTTTCCAGCGCTTTCAGGCGGCTTTGTGCCTGGCGCGCCTTGGTCGCCTTGGCACGGAAGCGGTCGATGTAGCTTTGCAGGTGGGCGCGCTGCCGTGCCTGTTTTTGGTATTGGGCGTCGGCTTGCAGGCGCTGTTCGTAGTTTTGTCGTTCGTAATCGCTGTAGTTGCCCGTGTAGCTTTGCAGTTGGCGGTTTTCGATGTGGAGGATGCGGGTGCAGAGGGCATCGAGAAATTCGCGGTCGTGGGCGATGATGATTTGTGTCGCCGGGTGGGTTTTGAGGTAGTCCTGCAACCAGATGATAGCGTCAAGGTCGAGGTGGTTGGTGGGTTCGTCTAACAGCAGCAGCTCCGCCGGGGCGATGAGGGCGCGGGCGAGGTTGAGCCGCATCCGCCAGCCGCCGGAGTAGCTGGCAACGGCGCGGTGTTGCTCGTCCGGCGGGAAGCCGAGGCCGTCCAAGAGTTCGGCGGCGCGGGCTGGCTGGGCGTAGCCGTCGCAGGCGGCGAACTGGTCGTGCGCCCGCGCGATGGCGTGACCGTCGCCGCTGGCTTCGGCTTGGGCAATCGCAGCGAGTGCTGCCTGATAGGGCGCGTGTCCGGCGAGGACGTAGTCCAGCGCGCTGTCGGGCAGCGACGGCGTTTCCTGGGCGACGCTGGCGATGCGCCAGTCCGGCGGCAGGCGGTAGTCGCCGCTGTCGGCGTCGATTTCGTGGCGCAAGAGCGCGAGCAGGGTCGATTTGCCGCTGCCGTTGCGCCCGGTGAGGCCGACGCGCTGACCGGGGTGGATACGGGCGTCGGCGTTTTCGATGAGGTTCACGCCGTTGCGCGAGAGGGTGATGTGCTGGAGTTCGAGCATGGGAGACGGTTTGGAAAAAGAAAAGGATTGAATGCGCGGGCATTCAATCCTGTATAGAGTCAAGTATTGATGTTATGAATTATGGCACAAACGGAGCACGTTTTTTGGCACCAAAAGAGCCAATGAATTCCTTGACATCCGGATTGGAGGTGTTTTTTCCGTAAATACCTCCCATTTCGGTTGCTTCATCACCATAGAAACTGCCTGAGGTAACAACCTGATTATCAGAAGAACCACTAAAACGGTTGCCGATGATATCGGCAGAGAGGCGAACAGGATCGGTTCTGCCGGGCAAGTTAATTTCACCGGTCAGTTTTTTTGCGGATGAGAAATCGACTTTCATCAAGGCCGTTCCTTTCAGGAATTCTTTACGCGCGACGTCATAATGGACGGCAGTACCACCGTAGTCAAAGGTGCCGGTAGTTGGCATATTGGTGGTCAAGGCGTTTGCACGGGTGTCACGGGTAAATGCACGGGCATTGCCATTAGCCTTGTCAACAATAACACCAAAAATCAGGTTGCCAAATTGGTTACCAATCATTTTCCGGTAAGCGCCATCATTATTTTCATAATAGTCTCCTGAACCTGGCGGAACATTGGGAGGTAGTAGTGTTATGATTTTTCCGTTAAATTCTATTTCATTATAAGATGGCGATCTGTTGTTATTGCCGCCGTTATTACCGCCGTTGTTGTTTCCTCCGTTATTATTGCCGCCATTATTGTTGCCGCCGTTGTTGTTTCCTCCGTTATTATTGCCGCCGTTGTTGTTTCCCCCGTTGTTGTTTCCCCCGTTGTTATTGCCGCCCTGGGGATTGCCATTGCTGTCGCTAATGCCGTGGCTGCCGTCGGTATCGGTGGGGTCAATCCAGTGCTGGTATTGCAGGCCGGGGGACGGGCCGCGCAGCGGTTTTTCGCCGTTCGGGTCGGAAGGGTTGTTGCTGTTGTTGTCATCGCTGCCGCCGCAGGCGGTGAGCAGGCCACCCAGGATGGCCAGCGCCAGTAAATTCCTGTTTTTCATTGTGAACTCCGTGTGTTCGTTGGTTTGCTGTATTCAGGACGTACCGTTCATTACGGAACGGTACACATTCTAGCATCGCCTGCTTTTGTTGGGGATTTTTTCACCCGGCGCGGGGGGCAGAACCTGTTCAATATTTGGGGGAATCGCAAAACGTGAAAAACAAATGTCAATTCATCAAAAATATCGCCCACCCCCACACTAACCCTCCCCCGCTGCGGGCTTCGCCCTGCGGGGGAGGGGACAATCCGGCGCAACCATTCAAATTTGTGCGGATGACCGGGATTTTGAACGGGGGTTCAGTCTTTTTCCAGTTCGTAGATGAGGTCAACGGCGCGGTCTTGTGCCTGTGCGCTCGCTTCGATGTTGAGGTGGTCGGTGAACTGGTAGCGGGCGATGAATTCGGTGACGCCTGTGAAGAAGTTGCTTTTCAGGCCGACGTACATGTCTTTGCCGAGGTATTTGCCCGCTTTCAGGCCGCTGACGCCGAGGTCGAAGACGTCCAGCCCGGTTTCTTTGCCGATGTTGCCGCCGGGGAGGATGCCGCCCAGCGACAGGCTGGCGGCGGTTTGCAGCAGCGCTTCGTTGTCCATCGTCCCGTCCGGCGCGCGGCCAAAGAGGAGGTAGGAGAGGATGGCGGAGTCGGGCATTTTTGGCGTCGAGGTGAGTTTGAGCTGCAGCCGCTCCACGCTGCCGGTGACGGCGGCGCCGACTTTGATGTTTTTGCGGTCGATGTCGCGCAGCGCGAGGATGTCGATGGTCGGATTGGTGATGCTGCCGCCGCCAAAGGTCGCCTTGCCGCGTTTGATGTCCAGCTCCTGGCCGTAGAGTTCATACACGCCGCTCGCCACTTCGATGGCACCACGCGCGGCCAGCGGGCGGTTTGGCCGCTCGATGATGGTGATGCCGCCTTTGAGGCGGATGTTGACGTCTTTGTTTTTGAAATAGACTTTGTCGCCGAGGATGACTTCGATGTTGGCGTTAAGCGGTACCGGCGGTTCGACCGCCGCCAGCGGCTTTTTTTTGGTTTCTTCGTTGAGGATGACGACGTCGTCGGAGATTTCTACGCCGCCGCTCATGTCGGGGACGGAGATGTTGGCTTTCGGCACGGTGATTTTGCCCTGGACGTTGATGCCGCTCGCCGGGTCGATGGTGATGCGGAAGTCGGGCGAGATGCTGACCATCATGGTTTTGGCATCCGCTATCAGCATGTTTTTTCCCGCCAGGCGCAGGTCAAGCCGGGTCGGGGCGAGGTGGAGCACGCCGCTGGCGTCAAGGTTGCCGTCCGGGGTGCCGATGGCGCCGTTGATGTCGATTTGCCCGCTGCGGTGCGCCGAGAGGCGGAGGCGGATGTTTTTCAGTTCGGTCGCGTATTGCGGGATTTTGATGAGGCCGCCGTCCAGTTGGAGCTCGCCGCTGGCGATGGGGGCTTTGGCGGTGCCGCCGATTTGCAGGGTGCCGTTGACGCGGCCACGCATTTCGCTCGCTTTGGGGACGAAGTTGCGGTATTTGCCGATGTCCGGGATGTTTATTTTGATTTCACCGGCAAGTGCCTGTTTTTGGTAGTCGGTGATGAGGGCGCGGCCATTGATGGTGCCGCTGTCGCCGAGGTCGATGGCGAGGGTGTTTTCGGCCTGGCGGTCGGTGAAGCGGCTGCGCAGTTGTGCGGTTTTCAGGGTGAGGTTGAGTGGCGGTTGGCCTTTGAGCTGGATGTTGAGGGTGCCGGGGGTGAGGTGCAGTTCGCTGTTGCCGCGCAGTTGGCCGTTCGCGGCGCGGGTGATTTTGCCTTCACCTTGCAGGGTGGTGTTGAGGCGGATGTTGGCGGGGATGAGTTTGCCGAAGCTCTTCGGGTCAAGGGTGGTGATGCGGTAGTCGAGTTCGGTTTGTTGGTCGTGTTTGAGGTTGAGGCAGAGGCCGCTGTACTGGTCGGCGAGACAGAAGTCGCGCAGGGTGATTTGTTTGGGCGCGATGTGCAGCGCGCTGCGTTGGCGCAGCCGCCACTGCATTTGGTAGCCGCTCACGTCCAGGTTGGTGATGTCGCCTTTCCAGGTGTCTGGGGCGCTGAAGCCGCCGCTGGCGGCGAGTTGCAGGTTGGCGTCGCCGCCCGTGGTGCGCAGGTTGAGGCTGTGGCGGTCGTAACTGCCGTCGCTGCTGAGGGTGATGTTTTTCCAGTTTTGTCCCGCGCTTTGTACGCCTTGCAGTTCGATATGGTTGGCAAAGCGCCCGCCTTTTTTCAGGCTGGTGGCGAGGCTCGCTTGCAGGCTGGTGATTTTGTGGTCGGCGTAGGCGAGGTTTTTGCCCGTGAGTTGTCCCTGGATTTCCGGCGCTTGCAGGCTGCCGCTGATTTTGCCTTTGCCCGTCAGGCTGCCTTTGAGCGGCGGGTAGTAGGCGGCGAGGTTTTTGCTGTCGAGGTCGTAGTCAAGGGCGATGGTTTTGTCGTCGAGTTTGCCGCTGGCGACGAGGCGGTCGTTGCCCGCCTTGAGTTCGAGCGCCTTTATGTCGAGTTTGTCGCCGTCGAGGGTGATGTTGCCGTGGCCGCTGAGCGGCTGTTTTTGCCAGCGGCCTTTGAGGTTGGCGATGTCGGCGCTGAGTTGGACTTTGCCGTTTTTGACGCTGCCCGCGCTGGCAAGCTGTGCGCTGAGTTCGGCGTCCAGCATTTTCAGCAGTTCCCATTGGTTGGGGTGGAGGTTTTTGGCATCTATTTTGGCGTTCCAGCTGACGTGCGGTAGCCAGCCGCTTTCGCCGGTGAGGTGCAGGCTGCCTTGCAGGCTGTGGATGTCGAGGGTGATGTCGCGGATGTTGTGCAGCGGGTCGAGGGTGCCGCCGCCTTTGAGGGTGAGCGCCGGGAAGTGTTTGCCGCGCGCGTCGCCTTCGATGGTGACGGCGAGGCGGTCGGGTTTGCCTTTGCCGCTGGCGTTGCCTTGTTTGGAGGCGACGATGGGGTTTTTCGGGTCGCCGACGCGCAGGTTTTTCCAGCGGAGGGTGCCGTCCAGTTGCGGCTGGAGCAGGTTGCCGCTGATGTGGATGTCGCTGTTGATGTCGCCGCCGATGATGGGCAGCAGGCGGTCGAGCGCCGGGGCGGCGATGTGCAGGTCAAGCGCGGCGCTGGCGGCGTCGGCGTTGCCGTTGGCACGGACGCTGTTGCCCGCCAGTTGTAGTTGCAGGTCGTGGAGGTTCAGTTTGCCCGCGCCGTAGTCAAGGCTGCCCTGGCCGCTGACGGGTTGTTTTTGCCAGTGGCCGCTGAGGCGGTCGATGGCGAGGTGCGCCTGGCCGTCGCCACCGTGGGTCTGGATGTGGCCGTCCAGTTGCAGGTCGAGGTCGGGTCGCCAGTTTTTGCCGTTGATGTTGGCGATGTCGAGGGTGCCGCGCCAGGCGGGCGTGCCGCTGAAATTGGCGTCGCCGTGGAAGCGGGCGCTGCCGCCGAGGGTGGCAAGGGTGAGGTCGAGGTTGGTGAGTTTGCCGTCGCCGTAGTCGCTGTTGAGGGTGAGTTGCGCGGGCGGCAGGTCTTTGCCGGCAAAGGCGGCTTGCAGTTCGCCGTGCAGCGCGCTGAGGCCGCCTTTGAGGCTGAGGTTGCCGCTCGCGCTTTGGTATTCGTGCTGGTTGTAGTCGAGGTTTTGCCAGGCGAGGCTGGCGTTGAGTTGTTGCAAGTCGGGGCTGAGGTCGCCGTCAAGCTGGATGTCGCCGCTGATGGCGCCTTTGAGGGTGAGGCGCAGTTGTGGTTTGAGCAGGCTTTGTTGCCAGCGCAGTTGCAGGTTTTGTGCGGGCGGGAGCAGCGGGGTGTCGGCGTCAAGGGCAAGGGTGAGCGGGTAGTCGCCACGGGTTTCGGCGCTGCCGTCGAGGCTCGCTTTGCCTTTGTCGCTGTCGAGGGTGCCTTGCAGGGTGAGGCGGCTGTCGCGGTAGTCGGCGTCGAGCGCGGCGTGGTGGATGTGGATGAGCGGTTGGCCGTTTTGTTGCAGGGCGATGTTGTCGAGGGTGATGTTGTGCAGCGCGAGGGCGACGGGCAGGTCGATGGTCGGCAGTGCGCCGGGCGGGGTGCTGTCGCGCGGCGGTTCGGCAGTATCGCTCGCGGGCGGCAGGGTGATTTGCGCGTCTTTGAGCTGGAGCGCGTCGAGGTTGATGTCGCCGGAGAGCAGGTCGCGCGCGCGCAGGTTGAGGCGGAGTTCGGCGGCGCGGATGTCGAGGCCGTCGCCGTGGAGGTGCAGGTTGTGCCAGCGCTGTTCGCCGAGGAGGCGGCCTTCGAGCGTGTCGTATTCGAGGGTGTAGGGGGTGAGGTGGTTAATCAGGCCGGGCAGGCGGTGGTAGCCGTTGTCGC
The DNA here is from genome assembly GCF_057314735.1 of Cardiobacterium sp. Lineage (NCBI taxonomy): Bacteria > Pseudomonadati > Pseudomonadota > Gammaproteobacteria > Cardiobacteriales > Cardiobacteriaceae > Cardiobacterium > Cardiobacterium sp. The sequence continues at coordinate 7,957 of NZ_DBHKZK010000015.1, read as the reverse complement.
TGCCCAGCAGCCAGTAGAGCGTGCCGCCCGCGATGAGGGCGAGGATGAGGGTGGCGAGGAACAGCCATTTGAGGGTTTTGTACAGGCCGCGCGCCAGTCGCGCGGGCTTCACAGGTCAAGCTCCGCGCCGATGCTGATGTGCAGCCGCACTTTGTCGCCGTATTTTTTGTCGAAACCGTGTGCGACGTCGAGTTTGATCGGGCCGACCGGGGATTGCCAATGTACGCCCGCGCCCGCGCCCACTTTGATTTTCGGGTCGTGGATGTAGGCGTCGCCCGCGTCAACAAAGGCCGCCGCCGCCCATTCGGGCTTGAAGTAGTATTCGTATTCGAGGCTGCCGACGGCAAGGTAGCGGCCGCCGATGTTGTTGCCGCCCGCGTCGCGGGTGCCGATGTTTTCAAAGGTGTAGCCACGGATGGTGCGGTCGCCGCCGGCGAAGTAGCGCATACTTGGCGGGATGCGGTCGAAGTCGTTGGTCCAGGTGCCGCCGAGGGCGGCGCGGCTGACGAGGCGGCTTTTTTCGCCCAGGGTTTGCAGGTAGCGCGCGTCGAGGTTGGTTTGCACGACGTTGACGTCGGAGAGCAGTGCTTTGCTCGCCCCCAGCACGCCGAAGCGGAACTGGTAGCCGTCTTTGGGGTTGAGGCGGTTTTTGGTGGAGGTGTAGGTCCACTGCGCCTGCGGGTAGAGGAGCAGGGTTTTGCCGTCGGTGAGGCCGATGGTGAATTTTTCCCAGGCGGTGACGAGGCCGTAGCGGTGCTCCCAGTCGCCGGTGCGGTAGTTGTAGCCGCCTTCGCCGAAGATGCGGCGGCTGTCGTAGGTGTCGCGCTTGATGTGGCCGCCGAGGCGGAGGTAGTAGTAGTCGCTCGCCGGGTTCGCCGCCGGGATGCGGTAGAGGGTGTCAAGGCTGCTCGCTTTGGTGGAGGCGTAGAGTTTGCTGCTGAACTGGTGGCCACGGTCGTTGACCCAGCGGCGGTCAAATTCAAATTTGCCGCGCACGCCGCTGTCGGTGGAGTAGCCGACGCCGAGGACGTAGTGTTTGTTTTCGTCCATCGTCAGTTGGCCTTTGATGGGCACGGTTTTGCGCTCGCGGTCGGGTTCGTCGCCAAGCAGCGCTTCAGCGAAGTAGCCGCTGCCTTGTAAATCCTGTTGCAGGGTGGCGACGTCGGAGGAGAGGTAGGGTTGGCCGGGTTTGAACTGGACGAAGCGTTGCAAGAGGTCGGGTGAGAGCGGCACGTCGTTGAATTCGACGTTTTCAAAGGTGTAGCGCGTGCCGCTGTCGTAGATGAGCGCGACGTCGGCAGTGTTGGTGTCGGGATTGACCTGAACACTGTGCTCGCGGAAGGCGCCGTCAAAGTAGCCGCGCGCGCTGGCGAGCGCGGCAAAGCGTGCCTTGTAGGTTTCGTAGGTGTTGTGGTCGAGCGTCGAGCCGGATTTGAGCGGGTTGTCGGCGAGCAGTTCGCGGAATTTTTCGTCGCGTTCGGCTTCGCCCGTCACCTGGATGTTCACCTGGCCGAGGCGGGTCGGTTCGTTTTGGTGCACGGTGTAGATGACGCTGAGGCCGTCGGCGGCGTCTTCAAGGCGCACGTCCACCTGGGTGTGGTAGTAGCCGAAGGGCTGTTGCGAGCGGCGGATTTCTTCGCGCCCGTTTTCGATGAGGTACTGGACGTAGTCGGGCTGGTCGATTTTTTCGCCCGCGACTTTTTCCAGCGAGAGATAGACTTTGGCGTTGTCGCGCTGGGTGCTGTTCTGGATGCCACGGATGTCAATGTTACGGATGGTTTTGCCTTCGAGGCGGGCAGCGCTCACCGCCTGCGCCGGGGCGGGTTTGGGCGCAGTTTTTGCTGCGGGTTTGGCGACGGTGGCGGCTTTGGGCGCCGCTTTGGCGGGAGCGCGTTTGACCGCCGCAGCGGCCGGTTTGGCAGCGGTGTTTTTTTTGTCTGCGCCGGTGGCGGTCAGGTGCAGGCTGAGCAGGGCGAGGCAGAGTGCGGTTAGCAGCGGTTTGTGGTGCATGGTGTCATCCCGGTTGGAGTTGTCGCCAGCGCAGGCCGAGCGCGAGCAGGACAGCGAGGTAGCTCATGCCGCCTACGCCAACCAGCAGCAGCAGGTCGCGCAGGCGCATGAAGGCGGTTTTGCCGAGCCAGTCGGCCACGTCGCCTTGCAGGTAGAGGAGGATGGATGCGAGCGCGGCATTGGCAAGCAGCACGCGCAGGAAGAACCAGAGCGAGGCGGTTTTCAGGCGGATGCCGTCGCGGCGGAGGAAGTAGAGAAGCAGGCTCATGTTGGCGAGCGCGGCGATGCTGCTGGCGGCGGCAAGGCCGACGTGGGCGAGGTAATGGCTCAGGACGAGGGCGCAGGCGATGTTGAGCAGCATCGCGCTGATGCCCGCCTTGACCGGGGTTTTGCTGTCGTGGCGGGCGTAGAAAGCGGGGGCAAGGACTTTCACCATGATGTGAAAGAGTGCGCCGATGCCGTAGGCGCGCAGGCTAAGGGTGGTCATGACGACGTAGTGCGCGTCAAAGCGGCCACCGTAGAGGAGTCCGGCGATGATGGACGGCGCGAGGACAATCAGGCCGACGGCGGCAGCGCTGCCGACAAGGAATCCCCAGCGCAACGCCCAGTCCAGCGTGCGCACAAACTGTCCGTCATCGGCGGCGGCACGCAGTGCGCTCAGGCGCGGCAGGATGACGGTTCCGAGGGCAACGCCAATCAGGCCGACCGGCAGTTCAACCAGGCGGTCGGAGTAATAGAGCCAGGAGATGCTGCCCGTGACCAGCCACGAGGCGAGATAGGTGTTAATCAGCACGGTCAGTTGGCCGACGGAGGAACCGAACAGCGTCGGCAACATCAGTTTGAGGATGCGGCGCACGCCGCTGTGTTGCCAACCCCAGCGTGGGCGCAGCAGCATCCCGCATTTATAGAGAAACGGCAGTTGCAGTGCCAGTTGCGCCACGCCGCCCAAAAACACCGCCCAAGCGAGCTCCATGCCATACAGTCCTTCGGCAGGCGCGCCGTGGTAATGCCGCCAGCAGGCGGCTGTAATCAGGGTGATATTGAGCAGCACCGGGGTCAGCGCCGGAATGCCGAACTGGCCGAAGGTGTTAAGCACGCCGCCCGCCATCGCCGTCAGCGAAATCAGCAGGATGTAGGGAAACATGATGCGCAGCATATCGCTGGCGAGGATGAACTGGTCGGGGCGCTCGCCGAGGCCGCTCGCCACCAGGGTGATAATCGCGCCGGAAAATAGCACGCCAACGGCGGTAATCGCCAGCAAAATGCCGAGCAGGGTGCCGCTGGTATGGCGCAACAAATCCTTCAGTTGCTCCGGGTGTTCGGTGCGGGTGGCGGAGAAGACAGGGACGAAAGCGTTGGCAAAACTGCCTTCGGCGAAAAAGCGGCGCAGCGTGTTGGGAATGCGCAGCGCGGCGTAAAAGGCATCGGTAACGGCGACGTCAAAATAGCGCGCGACCAGCATATCGCGCACCAGTCCGAGGACGCGCGAGAGTAGCGTCATCGCGGCGAACACGGCAGACGAACGACCGAGCGAGGCCATCAGCACCAGCCCAGACGCGCACACAACGCGCCAATCAAATCGGCACGGTTCATACTGTAAAAATGCAGCGATGGCACGCCTTCGGCAATCAGCCGCTCACAAATACCGGCGACCACATCGGCGCCATAATCGCAGAGCGCGGGCAAATCATCCTGCAACGCCTCCAACCGCTTGCGCAGCCAGCGCGGGATTTCCGCACCGCAGGCGTCCGAAAACCGGCTCAATTGGGTGAAATTGCTGATGGGCATAATGCCCGGCACAATCGGAATATCAATACCGAGCGCCAGCGCATCATCGCGGAAACGCAAAAACGCCTCGACATTAAAAAAATACTGGGTGACGGCATCGGTCGCGCCCGCCTGCACCTTCTCGTGAAAAGCACGCAAATCCTCGGCGGGCGTATGCGCGCGCGGATGCACCTCAGGATAGGCGGCGACAAAAATCCGCGCTTTCTCGCCCCACAACTCGCGCACATAAGCGACCAAATGTTTGGCGGTCGAAAAACCCGCATTCTCAAATGCACCGGAAGGCATATCGCCGCGCAATGCCATCAGCCGGTAAATCCCCAACTGCTGATATTCATCGAGCAGCGCGTGAATCTCCGCCTCGGTGGAAGCAACACAAGTCAAATGCGGCATCACCGGTGGGCCATTCTCCGCGACCAGCCGCGCCACCAGATTCATCGTGCGGTCGCGCGTACTGCCGCCCGCGCCGTAAGTCACCGAATAATACTCGCACTGCAAATACGAAAGCTCACGGCGCACCGCCGCCAACTTTTCCGCGCCCTCCGGCGTCGCCGTCGGAAAAAACTCGCAACTGAGCGGAACCCTGCCAACAGACACAAAACACTCCTTAAGAATTAACGCTTGAACTTGGCCGGTTTGATATAAAGAATCAAATTATCCTTGACCTTATAATCGCGCCCGTTCACATCACTAAAACGATAAAAACCCTTGGCATCCTTTTTCGGAGAACTCGTGGCATAAAGCACATCGCCCGCCATCATCTTCACCTCATAAAGACGCTGCTCGCTGCGAAACAGGGAACAACCCTGCAACAGGAGCGGAAACAACACAAAAAACAACAATCTGTTCATGAAACAAAGCCTGACCGGAAAAGAAAATTACGGCGGCGCAGTATAGCAGAGCGGCTCCGCCGCGTGTAGCGCGGGCGCGACGCGCCGGAAAATGAAAAAATGGTATAATCCGCGCACCAAAAACCTTAAAAAACAGAGAGACTACATGGCAGAAAACCACACCACCGCGACCGCTTTCAGCAGCCTGCCCATCCATGCGGCCATACAAGAAGCGCTGGAAGACAACCGCCTCACCCACACCACGCCGATACAAGAAAAAACCCTGCCGCTGACCTTAAGCGGCCACGACGTGATGGGACTGGCGCAGACCGGAACCGGCAAAACCGCTGCCTTCCTCATCTCCCTCTACCACTACCTGCTCACCAACCCCGTCCACCCCAAAGCCAAAGGGCCGTGGGCAATCGTGCTGGCACCGACGCGCGAGCTCGCCGTACAAATCAAAAAAGACGCCGACCAAATCGGCGCCTACACCGGGCTGAACAGCCTTGCCATCTACGGCGGCGTCAGCATGGAACACCAGCGCAACCTGCTCGAAAACGCGCCGATAGACATCATCATCGGCACACCGGGGCGCATCATCGACCTTTACAAACAAAAAGTCATCCGCCTGAAAAACATCGAAGTATGCGTACTGGACGAAGCCGACCGGATGTTTGACCTCGGCTTCATCGACGACGTGCGCTACCTCCTGCGGCAAATGCCGCCCGCGCACGAACGCCTGAACCTTTTGTTCTCGGCGACGATGGCACAAAAAGTGCAGGAACTCGCCTACGAATACTTCAACGCGCCGGAAACCGTCAGCATCGAAAGCGAACACGCCACCGCCGACAACATCACCCAAATCCTCTACCACACCGCGCGCCACGAAAAAACGCCGCTGCTTATCGGCCTTTTGAACCGCGACAAACCGGCGCGCAGCATGATCTTCCTCAACACCAAACGCGACCTTGAGCGCCTCTCCATCGTGCTGGAAGCGAACGGCTACCCCAACGCCGCCCTCTCCGGCGACATCCCGCAGAAAAAACGCGAAAAAATCATCAAGGACTTCCAGAGCGGCGCGGTAAACATCGTCGTTGCGACCGACGTCGCCGCGCGCGGCCTGCACATCCCGGACATCACCCACGTCTTCAACTACGATCTGCCGCAAGTCGCCGAAGACTACGTCCACCGCATCGGCCGCACCGCCCGCGCGGGCGCCTCCGGCACCGCCATCAGCTTCGCCTGCGAAGAATACGTTTACTCGCTGCCGGAAATCGAACACTACATCCACAACAAACTGCCGGTGACACCGCTGGACGAAGACCTGCTCGCCGACGTCATCCCGCCGAGCGACGAGGCGCTGCAAGCGCTCAACGAACAAAAAGCCGAACGCTTCGCGCGCAACGGCAACCGCCAGCCACGCGGCAACAAACCGGAAAGCCACCGCCGCCGAACCCCGCGCCACAAAGGCGGCAACTACGAACCCAACGGCAATCAGTAAGCTGTTACCCAAAAAGAAGAACCGCGCCGAAGCGCGGTTTTTTATGGCAATCCTCACAAAGCCCGGTCAGGCGGGCGCCTTGTCTGAAACTTTCGGTGGACGGCTATAGTAAAAACAGCGTTGCCAGGCCGAGAAAGATGAGGAAACCACCGGAATCGGTGACGGCGGTAATCATCACCGAGCTGCCTAGCGCCGGGTCTTTGCCGAATTTCTCCATCATCACCGGGATGAGTACGCCGACGGTCGCCGCCAGCAGCAGGTTGAGCGTCATCGCCGCCACCATGACGAGGCCGATGCCGACGCTGCCGTAGAGTATCCAGGAAATCAGCCCCATCACGCTGCCCCAGATGACGCCGTTGACCAGCGCCACGCCGATTTCTTTTTTCAGCAAACGTCCGGCTTGTGCGGTGGAAAGCTGCCCCATTGCCAGCGCGCGCACGATCATGGTGATGGTCTGGTTGCCGGAATTGCCGCCAATACCGGCGACGATCGGCATCAGCGCGGCCAGCGCCACGATTTTTTCTATTGAACCGGAAAAGACGCCGATGACGCGGCTGGCGACGAAGGCAGTGCAGAGGTTGATGGCGAGCCACACCCAGCGGTTTTTCACCGAATCCCACACCGGCGCGAACAGGTCTTCTTCTTCCTGCAAACCGGCCATGTTGCGCATATCGGCGTCGGATTCTTCGCGGATGACGTCCACGATTTCGTCAATAGTAATGCGGCCAATGAGGTGCTTTTCGCCATCGACCACCGGCGCGGTGACGAGGTCGTAGCGCTCGAACGCCTGCGCCGCTTCCTCAACGTCATCTTCCGGGGAGAAGCGCACCACGTCTTTTTTGATCATCACGTCTTCGACGCGGTCGTCCGGGTCGGACACCAGCAGCTTGCGGATGGGCAGCACGCCGCGCAGCACGTCTTCTTCATCGACGACGAAGATTTTGTCGGTGTGATCCGGCAAGCTGTCGAAGCGGCGCAGGTAGCGCAGCACCACTTCGCAGGTGACATCGGCGCGGATGCTGACCATCTCGAAGTCCATGATGGCGCCGACCTGGTGATCGTCGTAGGAACGCGCCGCATCGACCTGCGCCCGCTCCTCGGCATCGCGCGCGCTCAAGGCTTCATCGACGATTTCCTGCGGCAGGTCGTCGGCAAGCTCCGCCAGTTCGTCCGCATCCAGATCATCGACGGCGGCGAGCAGCTCTTCGCGGTCCATCGCGTCAATCAGGCTTTCGCGCACCGCGTCCGAAACTTCCAGCAAGACTTCGCCGTCTTCTTCCGGCGTTGCCAGATGCCAGACCAGCATCCGCTCTTCCTGCGGCAGCGATTCGAGGATGTCGGCGACGTCCGCCGGGTGCAGCTCTTCCAGCAGCAGGCGCAGGTCGGCGAATGCTAGCCGCTGCGCGGGGTCGTCCGGCTCACCGCCCGCCATGATGTGTTCAGCGGCGGGCATCAGGTCATGCACCAGGCGGTGAATCAGCTCGATATCGGCGGAGGGGCGTTCGCGCAGGGCTGCGTCGGGGGCGGTGTCTTCGGTCATGGTCGTTCTCCTTGCGCTTGGGCGTACATAAAAAGGAGGCGGATTTTACACGCTTTGCATGGGGGCAGGGCAGGGCGGCTATAAATAGCGAGCGGCTTCGGTTGTAGGGTGGGGCTTGCCCCACCGTTAAAGCCGCGTGTTCCGTCATGGTGGGTCAAGGCCCATCCTGCTATTTACATACACGATAGCGGGGATCGTGTATGTAAATAGCAGCTTATGCCGACAGCACCGCTTCGCCGCTGAAGGCGTCGAGGTTGTCGGCGTGGTCGCCGTTGGTTTCGATCCAGGCGC
>NZ_DBHKZK010000014.1:0-15419 GCF_057314735.1 Cardiobacterium sp. | reverse complement strand
TTTCTATATCAACTACGGATTTGTTTGAGGCAGCATACATTTTAGGACACCACCTTATTTGGGACAGCCCGCGGAAACTGCCGGAGCGCGTCGTCCCGCAACAGGCGCCGTACACCGTACTGGCGAGCAGCGACTAGAGCGGGCGCGAATTTCCCGTCAGCAGCCATTTGCCGATGGACTGGCGAACGGCGGGTGGTCTCCATCAGGCACCGCCCGGAGAAATCCTCCTCGCGCCGGGGCATCCGTCCGGCGCGGGTGGCTGGTGGGCGGCGCAGGTGTTTATCCCGCCGCTGATGGTGATTGCTGTTGCCGCGCTTGTTGAAGTGATTTTGCGACGGCGGCGTGGTTATCAAAAAGCCCGCTGATGCGGGCTTTTTATGGGAGGTGTCAGAAATACGGCGAGCTGTGGCAGGGTTGCAAGATGGTGACCGGGCGGCCGTTTTGGTATGCCTGCCGTTCAACGTAGCAGGGTTCGTCGCCGTAGCCGGGGCGGTAACCGCCGGGTCTGTGGTAATTGCCGGGCGGGTTGCTGTTGAGGTGAATATTGACGCGGTCGTTCCAGATGGCGACATCGCCCTGCGGCGCGGTGATGCCGCTTTCGTGCCAGTAGCCGCTGGTGTTGCTGCTGATGCTGTTGCCCGCCATGCCGTAGGTGACGGTGCTGCTTTCGTGGTAGTCGCCGAAGTAGTCGCTTTGGGTGCAGCCGCCGAGGGCGAGCAGGGCGGCGAGGAGGGATGTTTTCATGGTGGCGGGTTGCGGGTGGTGTTTTGGCCGGAGCGGCTGGTCAGCGGGCAATCTGTGGTCAGCGGCAAGCACTATTTGCCCTTTAACATACACCTGAGCGCTCCATCGTGCTATGTAAAAAAACGGGTTATGACTGCTTCAGCGCGTAGATGCCCGGCAGGTGGCGCAGGTAGCCGTGGTAGTCCATGCCGCAGCCGTAGATGTAGCGGTCTTCCACTTCACAGCCGACGAAATCCGGCGCGTAGCCCGCCACTTTGCGGTCGTGTTTTTTGTTGAGTAGTACCGCGCTGCGCAGGCTTTGCGGGTTCTGCGCCTTGAGTTCTTCGATGATGGCTTTGATGGTGACGCCTTCGTCGTAGATGTCGTCAATGAGCAGGATGTGTTCGCCCGCAACTGCCGCGGTCGGCCGCATTTTCCAGACGAGGTCGTCGCTCGCCGCGTTGTCGCGGTAGCGGGTGGCGTGCAGGTAGTCCATGCGGTGAAAGAAGGAGAGGCGCGTCAGCAATTGTCCGGCGGGGATGAGGCCGCCGTTCATGACGACGAGGATGAGCGGGTTCAAGCCCGCGTAGTGCAGGTTGAGTTGCGCGGCGAGGTGGTCATAGGCGGCGTTGATGCGACCGCTGTCAATCAGGCATTCGCTGTTGCGCAGTACAGTTTCGAGGTCGGCGTTGGTGAGGTTTTGCATGGTTAGTAGCTCAGGGTTTTGTTGTTGGAGTTCATGATTTCGCCGACGATGTAGCCGCCGCTGACGACTTCACTGACTTCGGCGATGAGGTTGTCGCCCCAGCGTTGTACGACGTATTTGCTCGCCTTGATGACGACGCCGCTCTGGTAGGCTTCTTTGATGAGGTCGTAGAGGGTTTCGCCCGCCTTGCGCCCGGTTTCGGTTTTGTCGGCGACGCCACGGATGGCGAGTTCGCCCGCGCGCCCGGCGAGGATGATTTCGGCGTGGTAGTCCATCGAGGCGGCGATGGTCGCGTGATAGACGGGTTCGAGTATTTCCGCGCTGTTCTGCGGGTCGCTGTTGAGGATGATGACGACGAGTTTTTCGGCCATGTTTGCTCCGGGTGGGCGCGCATTATAGGAGTTGCGCCGCGTGGGTTCGCAGTTTTTCCTGCGCCGCGTGGTAGGCGGGTTCAAGCGCGGCGGCGTCAAACGGCTGGCCGCGCAGGGTGGCAAGGCGGCGCGCGCTGGCATCCGCGTCGCGGTGGAAATAGCGGCGGGTCAGTACTTGGCGGATGGCGGCGAAGTCGTTGCACATCAGGGTCACGTCCGCCCCGGCGTCCAGCGCTGCCTGGATACGCTTTGCCGGGTCGGTGATACCAAGCGCGCCCGCCATGTCGAGGTCGTCGCTAATGATTGCGCCATCAAAGCCCAGCGCGCGCAGTTCGGCGAGATGCACCGGCGAGAAGCTGGCGGGACGGTGGTCGGTCTGCGGGAAGACGATATGCGCTGGCATCAGTGCTTCGATGCCGCTTTCAATCTGGCGGATGAAGGGGTAGCGGTCGGATTCGCGTTCGTCCGCATCGCGCGGGTCTTGCGGCAGGGTGTGGTGCGAGTCGCCGACAACCCGGCCATGTCCAGGGTAGTGTTTGCCGACGGCAATCATGCCAGCCGTGCGCAGGCCGCGCCGCAGCGCATCGGCAAGGAGTACCACCACGGCGGGGTTGGCGTGAAAGGCGCGGTCGCCGATAACGCCGGAAGCGGGGTCTTGTAAATCCAGCACCGGGGTGAAGCTGAAATCAATGCCAAACTGGCGCAGTTCGTAAGCGATAACGACGCCCGCCGCTTCCGCCAGTTCGCAGGCGAGCAACGGGCGGCGGTCAAAACAGCGGCCAAACGCGCCCATCGCCGGGATGACGGTGAAGCCGTCGCGGAAACGCTGCACCCGCCCGCCTTCGTGATCGACGCAAATGAGCGCGTCCGGGCGTTGCGCACGGATAGTGGCGCAGAGCCGTTTCAGTTGCGCCGGGCTGCTGTAATTGCGGCTGAAAAGGATGACGCCCGCACAAAAGGGGCGGTGCAACAGCGCCGCTTCCTGCGCGAGCAGCATCGTTCCTTCAATGCCAATGATGACTGCACTCATGCAAGCTCCAGAAAAAACGCAATTTTAACACGCCGCCACGCGGACAATGACCGCGCTTTCTGCCGCAAATGCGGCAGCTTCGCTGCGTGCGGTGAAAAAATCTCGCGCGAAGTCTTGACTCGCAAAGGCTTTGCCTGTTTAATGCGCGTCCTTTCCACGGCCAAGTAGCTCAGTTGGTAGAGCAGCGGATTGAAAATCCGCGTGTCGGTGGTTCGATTCCGCCCTTGGCCACCATCCCTTTCCATTTTTAAGTATTCATTGAGGTCCGGCTATGTCCCGCATCTGCCAGGTGACCGGTAAAAAGCCGATGGTCGGTAATACCGTTTCCCACGCAAACAACAAAAACAAGCGTCGTTTTCTCCCGAATATTCAGGAACACCGCTTTTGGGTCGAGAGCGAAAAGAGCTTCGTCAAACTGAAAGTTTCCACGCACGGTATGCGCATTATTGACAAACGTGGCATTGATGCCGTTCTGGCAGAAATCCGCGCCCGTGGCGAAAAAATTTAAGGAGTGAGTCATGGCCAAGAAAACCGCACGCGACAAAATCCGCTTGGTGTCTTCCGAAGGAACCGGACACTTCTACACCACGACCAAAAACAAGCGCAATATGCCGGAAAAAATGGAAATCAAAAAATTTGATCCGGTTGCCCGCAAACACGTTATCTACAAAGAAGCCAAAATCAAATAATTCTGGCGCTTTGCATCAAAACCCGCCTTCGCGGGTTTTTTTATATCTGCTGCATCATGGAAACGATACTCTCCGCCCAACACCTTGCCTTCCGCCGTGGCCGACAAACCATTCTGCGCGACGCCTCGCTTGAACTGCGCGCGCGGGAAGTGGTCGCGCTGATTGGCGGCAATGGCGCGGGCAAAACGACCCTGCTGGAAATCTTGACCGGCGCGCTGTCGCCCGATCGCGGCACGGTACGCCATCACGCCAAACTGCCGCGTTTCTGGCTGGGTTATCTGCCGGACAAGGCACCACTCTATCCACAATGGCGGGTATGCGAATTTTTGCAAACCTGCGCACAAATGCGCGGCGTGCGCGATGTCAAAGCGGCGATGGACGACGTCATCGCCCGCTGTCATTTGCAGGCGGTGGCGCACAAACGCTGCGGCGAGCTGTCGCATGGTTATCGGCAGCGTGTCGGTTTGGCGCAGGCGCTGATTCACTGTCCGCCGCTGTTGGTGCTGGATGAGCCGACCAACGGTCTCGACAGCGACCAGCGCGCTGCCTTGCGCCCGCTGTTGGCGGGGCTGGGCGAAAGCGGTTGCGTATTGATGACCAGCCATAACTGGGACGAAGTGCTGGCGGTGGCGCAGCGTGTCTATCGCCTGCATGACGGCGTGTTGCAAGAAATCGTTATTCCGCGCGTGGACACGCCGCATTTGTGGGTGGCTTACGATACCGTCATGCAGGCACAGGCGTTTGCGACGGACGCAGTCGCGCAGGACGGCCGTTTCCTCGCCTTTGCCCACGATGGAAGTGCCGCAGCGCGTCAGTTGCTCTGGCAGCGGCTGGCCGCGCAACCCAGCGTCAGCGCTTTCTATGACGCCTATCCCGACGCCGCTTTTCAGGAAAAATTATCTGCCGCAGCGTGTCAGTCGGAGGAGGTCAAGGATGTGGCGTAGCCTGTTGCGCAAAGAATGTCGCCTGCTGGCAACCCCGGCATTTTTTGTCGCCCTGACCGCTTCGTGGTTCGCACTTGGCTGGTTTCTCGTCAGCGGGTTGCTGGAATATCAGGCGATTGCGCCGAAACTGGCGGGATTGGAAAACCGCCGAGGCGCGACCGAAACCCTGCTTGGCAGCGCCACGCAATTGCTGCAATGGCTGATGATCCTCTGCTCCATCTATTTCGGCGCGCGCAGCCTCGCCAGCGAACGCCTTTGGCATACCGATGTGCTGCTGCGCGGGGTGCGCGGTGGCGCATGGCGCTTGCTGCTCAGCAAAACCGTCGTCCTCTTTGCCGCGCTGGCGCTGCCCGCATTGCCGTTTTGGCTGTTTGTCGTCTGGATGGCGCGCAGTAGCGTCTGGGATGGCGGGTTGTTGCAGGCATTGGCGCTAGCGCAATTATTCATTGCAGGCTATGCGACGCTGCTGGCGCAGACGGTTTCCGCTTCGCAAAAGCAACCCTTGCCCGCCTCGCTCCTGTTAGCCCTGCTTTGGTTGATGCTCTGGCTGCTGCCGGTATTGACCACCACCCCGCCGTGGCTGGTGGAAATGCTGCGCTGGTTCTCGCCGTTTGAGCACCTCGCACTGCTCTATCGCGGCATCGCCAGTATGCAGACACTGGTTTTTGCGGCAATGCACCTGCTGTTGTTCGCTACCCTTATCCCCCTGTTTTGGAACCGGAATGCCTGATGATGTCTTTCCTCTTTGATTACGGACTGTTTCTCGCCAAGGCGCTGACCGTAGCGCTTTGTATCCTGCTGGTCGTTGCCACTGCGGCGGCGGGCAAACGCCGTCATGGCGACGATGATGACAAGATGGTCATCCGTTCGCTCAACGAACATTACGAACAGCAGCGCGAGCGCCTCAATGCCGAACTGCTCGACAAAAAAACGCTGAAAGCGCAACACAAGGCGCAGAAAAAAGCGGCAAAACACGAGGGTGAACACCACAAGCCGCGCATCTTTGTGCTTGATTTTGATGGCGACATTGAAGCCTCGGCGGTTGAACAACTGCGTGAACAGATTAGCGCGGTCATCCAGGTGGCAGGTACGGAAGACCGCGTCCTGCTGCGATTGGAAAGCGGTGGCGGGCTGGTACACGCCTACGGCCTTGCCGCCTCGCAACTGGCACGGCTGCGCGAACGGCAAATCCCGCTGGTGATCGCGGTCGATAAAGTCGCCGCCAGCGGTGGTTACATGATGGCGTGTCTTGCCAACGAACTCATCGCCGCACCGTTTGCCATTCTCGGTTCGGTCGGCGTCATCGGCGCGATGCCCAATTTCAACGAACTGCTGCAACAATACCGCATCCGCTACGAAGAACACACGGCAGGCGAACACAAGCGCAGTTTGACACTTTTTGGCGAAAATACCGACGCAGACCGTCAGCAATTCCGCCACGAACTTGCCGTAACCCACGACCTCTTCAAAAACCACATCCGCCGCTACCGTCCGCAGCTGGACATTGACGCCATCGCCACCGGTGAAACGTGGTATGGTGTGCAGGCAGTGGAAAACCGGCTAATTGACGCCGTCGGCACCAGCGACGATTACATTTTGGCCCATTTGCAGAGTCACCAACTGGTGCAGTTGGAAGAACACATACCGGAACGCTGGCTCGACAAAATCAAACACCGCATTCTCAGCAAAATCCAGGCGCGACCGCTGAAAGCACGCATCCGCTGAAACGCGCCACCGTATTGAAAACATGAGGAAACTATTGATGAATATCCAAGAACTTGAACCCCGTGCGGTCTGGCAATATTTCCACCAAATCACGCAAGTTCCCCGCCCCTCGGCACAGGAAGAAAAAATCCAGCAATACATCCTCGACGAAGCCGCCCGCCTGGGGTTGCCCGCCGAACGGGATGCGGGTGGCAACATCCGCGTGCGCAAGGCGGCAACCGCCGGACGCGAAAACGAACCCGGCGTCATCCTGCAAGCGCACCTCGACATGGTCGCGCAAAAAAACCGCGATACCGTGCATGACTTCAGCAAAGACCCGATCCGTACCGTCATTGATGGCGACTGGGTGCGCGCCGACGGTACCACGCTCGGCGCCGATAACGGCATCGGCGTCGCCATGGTGCTTGCCATCCTTGCCGACAAAAACCTCAGCCATCCGCCGCTGGAAGCGCTGTTCACCGCCAGCGAAGAAATCGGCCTGCTCGGTGCTTCCGCCGTCCAGCCCAACTGGCTGAACGGCAGCGTCCTGCTCAACCTCGACTTTGAAGACGAAGGCGAACTCTGCATCGGCTGCGCCGGGGCGACAAACGTCGACTACACCGTGCCGCTGCAATACGAACCGCAGCAAGGACAAGGCTACCAACTGCACGTCGGCGGCCTCAAGGGCGGACACTCCGGCGTGGAAATCCATCTGCAACGCGGCAACGCCATCAAAATCCTCGTCCGCGTCCTGCAAGCGCTGCATGACGACCCGAACAACGCGCTCAAAATCATCGGCCTGCAAGCCGGCGACCTCAGCAACGCCATCCCGCGCGAAGCCGATGCCGCCGTCGCCCTGAACGACAGCCAGCTTGCCGCCGTACAACAGCGCCTGCACGAACTCACCGCCGAAATCCGTGCCGAACTGCCCGCCGAAGACCAGGGACTGCACATCAGCCTCGAACCGGGTGCGCCCTTCAGCCACATCCTCAGCGCACAAAGCGCGCGCCAGGTCATAGGCCTCCTGCGCAACCTGCACAATGGCGTGGACCGCATGAGCGTGGACATCCCCGACCTGGTCGAAACCTCAAACAACCTCGCTGCCGTCAAAACCGACGACAAGGCGCTCTACATCCTCTGCATGCTGCGCTCCTCCGTGGACAGCGCCCGCGCCGAACTGGCCGCCCGTATCGAAGCACTCTTCACCCTGGTCGGCGGCAGTTGGCAATACAGCGGTTCCTACTCCGGCTGGAAACCGCAGCCACACTCCGAACTGGTGGAAAAACTGGTCGCGCTCGGCACCAAAATCTACGGCAAGGCGCCCTCCGTCAAGGCCATCCACGCCGGGCTCGAATGCGGCATGCTTTTCACCAACTACCCGCACTGGCAAATGGCATCCTTCGGGCCGCACATCGTCTCACCGCACTCCCCAGACGAAAAAGTAAACATCGCCAGCGTTGGCCGCTGCTACCAATGGCTGACGGATTACCTGCAGAACAAATAACAGCTAAATAAAAATTCATTTTTAAGCAATATTAAGGCGCTGTTGGAATATCAGAATACAACAGCGCCTTAATTGCTGATGGTGACAGGTACAAATAAATATTCGTCAAAGAAAAATCGTTATGTTATAAATGCTTTTAAGAAAATAATCATTGTAAACATAGTGTTACCTTTTGGCACCATTCTTGCTTAGATGTAAAATACAGCTTTCCCACTGCACAACTGTGCGCACTGTAAACATGGAGAACATGATGAAAACACATAAAAAAACAGGAATATCGTTCCGACCGCTCTTTCTGACCACCGTGGTTGGTTTCGCTTGCCAGCATCTCGCAATGGCACAGGGCGCACCGACCCCGCCGGCCACACCGGCTCCGACAGGTCCAACAGTTAAAACCTCTCCTTTTCTTCCGCGTCCGCCGCAGCTCTATAACGAAGCGACCAAAACCAAAGGCGGCGTTCCTCCGAATGTCATGATGCTCATTGATGACTCGGGCAGTATGCAAGCTGCAATTAGTGGTTGGACGGGTATGGCGAGGAATTGGGCGACACAATGGCATTGTCATTATAATTTGAATAATAGCATTCACTGGACATCAAACCCTAGATGTTATCTTGTGTTTTATATTCCCAGTCAATATGGTAGAGGAGATATTGCTTTTGGGAGAGGTTCGCTTGAAAACTATACTTTTGGTCAAACCACGCGAATGGATGTGGTCATAGACGGCATACATTTGCTCATGAATAAACATGGAAGCAAGATTAATTGGAGTATCTATTCTCTTTGGGGTTCAGAAGAGCGTTGGTGGAGCCATCCTTATGGAGTTGGGCCGGGGAACGAAATTTATCCTACTCGCCATGTTCGAGGCTTTGGGTTTAAAACAACAAAAATCCCATCACCGAGAGGATTTTCAAATAATACAGCGGAGCAGCGTAAATATGTTAATTCACTTTCTCCCCTGATAGATACGCCAACTACAGATCGCTATATCCGTGCGGTGCGTAAAGTACGAGATGAAATTAAATACCGTTGTCAGAAGAGTTATGTTGTTTTGCTGTCAGACGGTGATGCCAACGTAGATGAAATTCCGGGTACAGCTGATGAACGTGTGTATGATAATGCGACAGGATTCTATGCTTGGGAAACTGCACTTTACGGAAGGTTTGAAAATTCAGGGAATACTGATGCTAAGGGCGATAATTTTTATTGGAATTATCCACCAGAAGGAGGCTGGAAAGGATATCGTGCTTATGGTGCCTTTGAAAATGAGCCTTGGATGGGGCCTTACTCAGGCATTGCATTGTTTAGTCATCGTTTAGCAGCAGATTCAACAGATTTGAGAACAAGCGGAACAGATGCAGAAGGCGGTAGTTGGGATGACCCCAAATATAAAAACCAACGGATTTATACTTATACAATAGGTTTTGGTAGTGATTTGTCTGGCAGGGGAAAAATGTATCTGAGAGATGGTGCAGCCTGTCCTTCAGGGCAAACCTGCAGCTACATGGTCACAACGGCTGAAGAATTAAATAATGCTTTTGATTCGATTTTTGCAAATATTACAAACGAAGAAGGGGTACAGTCCAAAAATACCCGCTCAACGTCTACACCCTCTGTGTCGGGCAGTTCTATTGCAACTATTGCAGCCAGCACTTCTATCAATACGGAAAACTGGAGCAGTATGATGCTGTTTAACTGGTTTGACTCGGAAGGTAAAAAAATTAAGGCAGGGGATCCCATCCCTGCAGAATATGATAACCGCACGATATTAGTAAATAATGGTGAGCCAGGAGGTATATACAATTTTTCTGAATCTGATGCATCACATAAAGGCGATTTTGGTCTGACTTCTGACCAAGAATATAAAGAAGCTTTTGCGCCTTGGCTCATGCGGAATCCAGGTAAGACAGATGCGCAAATAAAAACAGCAGCAGATGCTATTACGCCACGCTTGGTTCAAACTTATCGCGTACGAACCCCGGGAGCTACAGATAAGCAGCGCCAAATGGGAGATGTATTGGGAAGCCCGGTCATTGCATTGGGCAAGGATAGTTTGGGAAAGCAAAAGTATGTTATTACGGCTGCTAATGATGGTATGACCTATATTTTTGAGTCAACCAATTCTTCAAGCGAAAGCACGTCGCCTTATAATCTTGCCTTAAATTACCTACCTGCAGGAATGCAGCGCGAAAGTAAGGACGATACGCTGACGGTTGGCAAGGCAATTCCTGCAACGGCAGAAGCAGATTACGGCAAAAATGATGATACTAATCCGCACCTTTATCTAAATAATGGAGGTATAGCGTGGGTTGAAACGCCGGATACTGCGGGGCTTCAGCGTCAATACGTCCTTTTGGGTAACATGGGACAAGGGGGGCGAGGTGCATATGCGCTATCTGTAGCAGGTAACAAACGCGATGGTTCTGGACCAGCGGGAATGGATGCAGGGCGCTCAAACTGGCTCAGCGAAGTCCCCCTTTGGGAAACACAGAAGGGTACAGGAAACGGGCTGGGTTATACCGTTGGCAAAGCGACATTGACGCAGGTGGCTACCAATTGGGAGAACAACAAGCCTAAAATTGAGTCGGGGGTTCGTCTGTACGCTTTCCTTGCCAATGGTTACCAGCCGGGAACATATGATGATGCCGGTATTTTTACAGCCAATACTAATGTGACTGCTTATGATGCGACTCCTACCCTGTATGTTTATGACATGATGGGACAGGAATTTGGTACGTCTGCGACAACAGGAACAGTAAAGACAGGTGATAGTGCAGGAACATTGGTTACTAAAATTCCGACTGTTGGTGCGAGTGGACCAGGAGCATTAGCCAGCCCCACCTTGGTAGATGTTGACTATAATGGTGTCATTGATGTGGCCTATGCGGGCGATCAGTTCGGTAACTTGTATCGTTTTGACCTTCGTGGTCCAGTGAGTACTTGGAAGGCACACATGATTTACAAAGGTCAACCGACACAGCCTATAACTTCTGCCCCTGCGGTATATCGTAAAAATGAAAACGAATATATCGTTGTTTTTGGTACAGGTTCTGATCTCTTCAAACATGATCAACGTAGTCAAAACCAACAGATGATAATGGGCATATACGACAGTCTGAGTGAGCGTAATCCCAGTACACTATCTTATAATTCTGGATCAATATTGGAACAGTCTTATGATCATAACGCTACGGATAAACGCTATATAACCGATGCCGGTTTTAATCCAACCAGTCATAAAGCATGGCGGATTATGTTGAATGAAGGTCAAACGGGCGGGGAAACAATTGTAGCTGCTGAGAAAGTAGTTTCAAGCCCCCAAATGTTGTTGAGTACGGCATTTGTATCAACGAGAGTGTATGAGGTTACTGAAAAGAACCAGCAACTGCCCAGTGGCGTGGATCCCAAAAAAACCTGCTATGATACTGAGACAAGCATCAAAACAGAGGGGCATAGCTGGTCAATGGCAATAAATGTGCTTACGGGAGCAGGGCCAGATCTTGCTAACGGTGCCTATTATTATCAGCCAAATAGTAATGAACCAGATCCACAGGCAGGACATAATGAAGGGGTACTTACTTCTGCAATGAATATCATAGATACAGCGAATTCTGCACCTACATTATGGGCAAATGGAGCTAACGGTAATGCAGGTGATGGTTTGTTGACTGATCTTGGAAATCCAAAAAGCTCCGAGCAGCGTAACGACTGTTTGGCAAAAACAGCAAAGATGGCAAACGTCATTACTAAGGCAGCTAAAGGGGCAGAGAGAAACCCCGGAACACCAGCCGATCCTAATGATCCAGGTGCAGGTAATGTTGATGCTCAATCTGTAGGTGGGAAACTCTGTGGTGATCCATCCCTCTTCCGCGCAAACGAACGGGAAATTCAGTTATAAATCAGGAGGTCTATATGCAGATAAAAAGGAGAGTTTTGGTGGGTGCATGGCGCACCCACCAGAAAGGAATGACATTATTGGAAATAGTAGTGTCCATGCTAATTGTTGCCCTAGGGTTAGCAATGAGTGTATCTATGATTCAGTCTGCAAACCGTTTTGGTGATACAGCAGAATACACCGCCTTTGCCCTTCAGAAAAGTCAATTGATCATTGATACAATGCGAGCCAATGCGCTGGCTAAGGAAACTTATGTGGTTAACGGGATAAGTGCAAACCCAAATAATGGAGACTACAAAGGTGTATATGACAGTTTGAATTCTATATATGATGCTGCCAATAAAGATGCGGCCTTATCCAGGTTAGTAGATAATTTACGGTGTAAAAATTCTGCTTGTACCTTGGCTGAAGAAAATGCCAAGGCAGATGTTTACGCATGGGCAGATGAAATTATGAGTACATTGCCGGGAGGCAGAGCATTGCTAAGAAAAAATAATGATAATTATGAAGTAATTATTATGTGGAAACACGTTTCTGCTACAGACAATGAAAGCGATGCCCCTGTGCAGGGAACACAAGTTTGGTTTGCGTTATGAAGGTGTTGGAAGGATGAACGTAAAATCTCTATATAAACAACGGGGATTATCCCTGATAGAATTATTGATAGCCATGGGATTGGGTGTGTTACTTTTGATGGGCCTGATAACCGTATTTGGCACAGCAAACCAATCTTCTAAGCGTCGTTCCACTTCGGAAAATCTTGATGAAGTTCGTCGACAGGTTGTGAGTAGATTGGAATACGATCTCCATAATGCGGGCTATCTTGATCCTTTTTCAAGTGCAGCAGCAGCGCAATCTACTTTTGATACGGAAGATCCACAAGTTTTAGCTATCTATGCACGCCAAGCAGCAAATTTAAATGCTAACCTAAATGAAGCAACACCATTGGGTAAATTTACGGAAGGAAAAGTTATTCCGCTTTTGGGCTGTAATGGGAATTTTACTGATTCGAGACCAACTGTAGAAAGCTTGGCGGGTTGCCAAAGCAGTAATTCCGATCTGCGCCAATCTATTCAAATTGGATATCAGACTTTTGCTCCAGATGATGTTCAGGCAAAAGAAAGTAGCAATCCTGCCAAAGCACCTTCTCGTTCATTGGCCTTTAAAGCTCAAGAGCAGGACGCGAGTTTTAGTGGTGCTGGTAGGGATTGTCTTGGTAGAAAGGTAGCAGACAAAAGAGGTCTGGTAATTAACCGGTATACCGTTCGGACAGGAGATACCAATATTGGCAAAACGTCTGATAAGGTGGGTAGTTTTGGTTGCAGCAGTAATGTTGACGGATGGCAAAGCATTGTCGAGGGTGTTGAGGAAATGACTTTCCGATACTTGGTTACTCCGGAAAATAAAACTGCGGCTGGCGAAAAGGTTGATCTGAAGGATGCTACGAGCGGTTTGGAAACTCTGACTTATTTACCCGCACCTAGAGTGGAAAACGTTAATGATGCAGCCTTAAAATGGGCCAGTATTGTTGGTGTGGAAGTTTGTCTAGTTGTCGCTGTAGAACCCATGGATGGCGAACGGGATCCGTATTTTGCAAATGTGCAAAAAACAGTTCCTACCTGTGCGCGACAAGATCCTAATAATACGGATGCAAAAGCAAAATTTAGAGATGACAATCCCAGAAAATCGGGCGACTCGCGGTATTATAAGCGCTACGTGCAGGTGATTACTATGCCTAATAGCTTATATGTACCAGAATTATCAAAATATAAAAAATGATAATTCAATAATTATTAAAGGTGTAAAAATGAAATATCTTGCATATCACCCTAAAGAAAAGGGTATTGTGTTGCTCAGCTGCCTTGTATTTCTATTAATTCTGTTGGGTGTTGTCAGATTCGTTATGACAAGTTCCCGTTTGGAAGAACGCAAGGCGGGAGTTGATTATGAAATGATGACCGCCCGGCAGTCTGCCCAAATGGCCATTCGCTATGCTGAAAAATATATTATTGACCAAGGATTTAAGTCGTGTATACGATCGGGGACTTCAGGTACAAATACTACTGCTCCAGGTAATGCAGAGACAAAATGTAGGGAGAAAAATCCGGCAGAAGCAGCAAATAATCTTTGGAAAAAAGGTGATAGCGATCTTGGTAATGCCTTGAGCAATCTTGGGCAGGCAAATCTTCTAAATAAGGGCATATATACCTATTCATTTGTTAAAACAGGCTATTCTAGCTGTAGGCCTTTTTGGACGTGCGTGAATTGGACAAACAATGCCAAATCTGTGGAATTCGCAGGTAAACAGCTTAATACTGCAGCAAATGCTCGTCTTGAATCTATAGAATGCGAAGAATGTGTAACCTCGTCTGGAATTAAACCAAGATTTGTCATAGAACGTTTCCTTTCTAATGAATTGAAAGATATGGAATTTCCAGATAGTGGACTTGAAATGAAAAGTAAGGATGTCGTTGTATTTCGTATTACAGCTGTTGGCTTTGGCAATGGCGAAGGTGGTGCTAATGTCAAGACGACAAATGCAATGATGCAGGCAATCTATGTTCTTAATGGCTAATGTTATATTTTGGAGGCTGTATGTTAAAGTTTAGGAGAGGCCAGCAAGGCTTCACACTATTGGAACTTTTAGTAACAGTAGCTATTTTGGGAGTTTTGCTTGGAATAGCTGCACCCAATTACCGTAATTTTGTAGATGGACAAAAAGTTCGCTCAGTTCTTAACGAATGGAAAAGTGCTTTTTATTTTGCACAGAGTGAAGCGTTACGACTTAAAGATGGGGTGGTTTTCTGCTCCGCTGATGCAAGCGGAAAGAATTGCAACAACCGCAATGACTTTAGTAACGGCTGGCTCGTGTTGCATCAAGAGGGAGATAAAGTTGAAATATTGCAGGATAATATCTTTGAAAATAAAAACATTAATATTTCTCTGGAACCAGAGAATTTTAATGGCAAACTGAATTTTTTTGGAAACGGTCGGGTAGATATTAATGCAGGTGCTTCGTTAGTCATAAGAAGCAGCTCGCATACATCAAAACTAAAAATTTCGTCAGGTGGTCGTTTAAGGGAGACTAAGGAATGAAAAGAAATAATGGCTTTACGTTGCTGGAAGTTCTAATTGTTATCGCAATTATGGGGATTTTATTGGCTATTGCATTGCCAAATTTTGGACAGTACGCTGTTCGTGCACAGCGTGTAGAGGCGAGGAATGCTTTGCAAATGATAGCCAGTCAGATAGATCAGCATTACCGGGTTACCCGTAATTATAAGATACTATCGGATAAAACTAGCCTTTCTAATGATACTATTAAAAATTGGAAGCTGGATAGGATTCCAGTCACAGGGAATAAACGCTACGACATTAGTTTTGTCAATGGGTCTATTACAGAAACGGGATATATTATTCAGGCGACAGCTGCAGGGGTGCAGGCTCAAAGAGATAAGGATTGCCCGTATTTCTTTTATGATCAGAGCGGAGCGAAGATGGCTTCAAAAACGGCGACACCGCCTGCCGAAGGTAGCCGGGATCCTGTATCAATAGCTTGTTGGTCCAAATAATTCCTTCTGCAAATTTACAAACCCTGCCCATTTGGGCAGGGTTATTTTTTATCTCATCGAGAATTTTTGAAACGAAGAACAAGCGGATTAGTTCGCTTCCTGAAACTTATAGCCATCCACCGAAAACCTCATGCTGTGTTGCGTCGCCTCACCGTACAACCGCGTACTGTCTTCGGCGACGCGCCTTGTCTGAAACTTTCGGTGGATGGCTATAATGCTTTGAATCTTGGGTGGTGTCCTAAAATGTATGCTGATAAACGGCGGGCAAACAAAAAGCAACG